>CAIVBF010000001.1 GCA_903904095.1 uncultured bacterium
AGGTTTGAAGAAATATTCTGAAAAAATGGGCGAACGATAATACTAATATTATTATTGTCTTGTTTAACTTTTTCTAAAGTATCGGCCAATTTAGCACTGTAAAGATTCGCGTAATCTTCATAAACAAAAATCTTTAATTTTCCGTCTGACGCGCCGTATACTTTATCTTCGGAATTAATTTCCGGGCTTGAACTGGCGACATAGCTCTGAGCCTGAACGCCGGAAATTTTAGGCAATGGCTTTATTGCCACTTTTTTATTCTTACCGGTCGTGTTGCTAATTTCCAGAATAATGGCGGTAATTATTATAATTGCGGAAACAGCTAAAACAAAATATTTTTTGCTAGCGGGTTTTTTTTGAAACATATTTTTTAATTATTTTAAAAGCTCAATAATGATGGGCTAATTTTTATTTTTATTTTTTTGAAATAAATTCGGCAATTTTTAAAATCAAATCTTCTCTTAGACGAGGCCCGATTAACTGAGCGCCAACTGGCAGACCATCAACTAAACCGGCCGGGATAGAAATAGCCGGCAAACCAGCTAAACTCGCACCACTAACAAAGATATCCTCTAAGTACATCGCTAAAACATCATTAGAATTGGCCCCGATTTTAAAAGCAGGATGAGGCTCGGTCGGAGTTAATAATATATCTACATCTTTAAAGGCTTTATTAAAATCTTCAATAATCAGAGTTCGCACGGCCTGGGCTTTTTTATAATAGGCTTCATAATAACCGGCCGACAGAGCGTATGTGCCTAACATAATTCTTCTTTTTGTTTCGGCTCCAAAACCAAGACCGCGATTTGTTTTATAGAATTCCTGTAAATTAGCAGTTTCATGCTTCGCTAGCCCCCAACCTATTCCATCAAAGCGCGCTAGATTAGAACTTATCTCAGATGGGGTAATTATATAATAAACGGGCACGCAATATTTTGTATAAGGTAAACTCACTTCTTTTATTTCGGCTCCGGCGGCTTTTAATTTATCAGCCACTGCTTTCATGTTATTCAAAATTTCGGGATTTAATTCCTTTAAATAATATTCTTTCGGCCAGCCGACTCGCAAGCCTTTTAGAAGTTCGGGATTATTTTTATCAAAGTCATCTTCAAAATCAAAACTATTAACGGCTTCTTTATAATCGGTAATTTTTTCCGGCGCGCTAGTTGCATCTAATTTATCATTACCAGCGATTTCTTTTAAGACGACAGCGGTGTCGTACGGGGTTTTAGCTAAAACACCAACGACATCGGTAGAAGAAGTCATTGACAGTAAGCCAAAGCGAGAGACACGGCCATAGCTAGGTTTTAGACCGACTATACCACAGAAGCTGGCCGGACAACGGACTGAACCGCCCGTATCGGAACCAATCGCAAAAATACACATATTAGCGGCAACGCCAGCCGTACTGCCCCCCGAAGAACCGCCAGCCACGCGACTTAAATCCAAAGGATTTTTAGTAACGCCATAGGCGGAATTTTCGGTTGAAGCGCCATGAGCAAATTCATCTAAATTTGTTTTTCCTAACAAGACAGCGCCGGCTTCTTTTAGTTTTCTAATAACGGTCGCATCGTATGGGGCAATATAATTTTCTAAAATTTTTGAAGCGGCGGTAGTTCTTATTCCTTTGGTTGTAAAATTATCTTTGCATAAATATGGGATACCGAGAAGCTCAGTGCGCTCACCTTTTTTCAAACGCGCGTCAGCATCTTTTGCCCCGGCTAAAGCGCTCTCTTCACAAACAGTTAGGACGGCATTAATATCGGGATTTAATTTTTTAATCTGAGCGAGACAGGCAGACGTTAAATCAAGTGAACTTATTTTACCACTATCTAATTTCAGTCGCGCTTCTTTTATTGTTAGTTCGTTTAAATTCATAAATTTGAATTATGGGTAATAGGATTTTGAAGAAGAAAAGTATTTATAAAATTCGTTTTACTTTTAACTGATCATTTTCTAATTCGCCTTGGCTTAAAGCGGCTAGGATTTCTTCCCTGTCCCAATTTTTTACTTCGTCCTCACGGAAAACATCGCTTAAGCCGCTGACCTGAGCGGTTTCTTTTACTTTTCTGGTATCAACTTCTTTTAGGGTTTTAATATAATCTAAAATACTGCCTAAGTCGGAACCTAATTTAAGCATTTCTTCGTCGCTTAGTTTTAAGCGAGACAATTCGGCAATATGTTTTATTTCTTCAATTGTAATAGACATATATCTTTAATTTATGGGAATTTATTTTTTCTTTAAAAAAATTTTAAGTAATCTTTACCAGTTCCTTGTTATAATAACTGAGCTGTGGGCCCGGCAAGGTTGCATGGCTAGTTTTGACAACTTAGCTTTCGGAGTTCAATTCTCCGCGGGTCCACAGGGGGCTAGCTCAATTTGACGGAGAAAAAATAATTTGTTATAATAATTTTAGTTGTCAAAACTAGTTATAAGTGCAGCTTGTAAAGCGATAAATTCCTCCGTAAATCGGGGGTTTTTATTATCAAGCGAGTGAGCGGAGCGAAAGCTTGCTTTCATTTCCGAGCGAGCGCTGATAATATGACTGGCGCAAAGCGACAGGCCTATTTTATTAACTTCAAAAACTCCTCTTCATTTAAAATTTTAATTCCTAATTTCTTTGCTTGTTCATATTTTGAACCGGGTTCAGCGCCGACAATAAGGTAATTTGTATCCTTAGTTATATTTTCCTTAACTTTCCCTCCATACTGCTTTATTTTATCTTTCGCTTCACTTCGTGTCAAACCATCCAAGGAACCGGTCAAAACAAAAATCTTATTATTTAATTCGGAATTTTTTATTGAATTTAAGTTAGACGAAGCTTCCGAAGAATTATTCGGATTCAAAGTTAAAGCTAAACCGCTATTCTCAAATTTATCTAGCAGTTTTAAGCTATGAGTATCGCTCCAAAAACTACCGATACTCTTTGAAACGATCGGCCCGACATCGGCTAAATTTTCTAAATCTTCCCTAGAAAGAGATTGAAAATATTTTATTAAATCGCTAATTTTTATCTTTAATTTAGGATTTAAAATCTTTTCGGAATCTAATTTAAGGCTTAAATATTTTTTATAATTATCGGCCAACAATTCGGCGCTTTCTTCACCGACATGACGGATACCCAGGCCATAAATAAATCTATTTAAACTTAAGATTCGGCGAGAGGCAATCATTTTCAAAACATTATCGGCTTTCTTCTCGGCAAATCTTTCCAAACTTAAAAGTTCTTCTTTTTTTATATCATATAAATCGGCGGCGTCTTTAATTAAACCGCCATTTAAAAACTGTTCAATTACTTTCGGACCGAGACCTTCCAAATCGGCGGCGTTTTTGGAAACGAAATGAATAATCTCACGCATCATGACGGCGAAGCATTTTTTATTTGAACAGCGATAGGCGACTTCGTCACCAGTTCTAATAACTGACGAATTACAAATTGGACAAAAATCGGGAGCGGCAATTTTCTTCTCATGGCCATTTCTTAGATTTTTTAAAACACTGATTACTTTCGGGATTACGTCCCCGCTTCTTTCAATAATAACGGTATCGCCGATACGCAAATCAAGCCGATTTATTTCATCAAAATTGTGCAAGGTTGAACGGCTGATTTTTGCCCCGCCGACCTTAACAGGTTCTAAAACGGCCGTCGGCGTTAAGGCGCCAGTCCGACCAACTTGCCAGATTATGTCTAAGATTTTTGTCGTCGCTTGTTCGGCCGAAAATTTATAGGCCATCTCATAGCGCGGTGCCTTCCCAACGATTCCTAAAGTCAGCCACATTTTTAAATCATTTATTTTTACAACCGTGCCGTCAATCTCAAAAGGCAAAGCGGCGCGTTTTTTCTCCACCTCGGCATAAAATTTAAAAACCTCGCCCAGATTTTTAACAACGCGATTTTGTTTTAAAGTTTTGAATCCTAACAGATTAGCGAGCTTATCCGCCCCCTCTCTAGTTCTTATAATCTCGCCTCGTTCATAACCGTCCAATAATAAATCATAGGCATAGAAATCTAATTTCCGTTCGGCGGTAATTTTTGAATCTAACTGGCGGATTGAGCCGGCGGCGCCATTGCGCGTGTTAGCGAGTTCGGCTTTACCTAAACTTAAATATTTTTTATTTAAGGCGGCAAAAACTTTTTTAGACATCACGGATTCCCCGCGAACTTCAATCGTGCCCTTTTCAATCAGCTTAGAGAGTTCGTTTTTTTCCGTGCTATTTAAACCAAGGGCATTTAATTCCGAGGCGGTCGGAACTCTTAAACGTAAAGGAATACTATTAATCGTCTTAATATTTCCGGTTACATTTTCGCCAACCTTCCCGTCGCCGCGCGTCGCGCCTTCAACTAATAATCCATTAACATATCTTAATTTAATCGCGAGCCCGTCCAGTTTTAATTCGCAATAATATTCTTCACGAATTGTTCTTTTTAGATAATTAACATTTCGCTCTTCCCAGTCGCGCATATCATTTTCGGAAAAAGCGTCAAACAAAGAAATCATCGGCGCGGAATGAACCACTTTTTTAAATTTATCAAGCGGTTTGCCGGCCACGCGTTGAGTCGGCGAATCGGGCGTTATCAGTTCTGGGTATTCATTTTCCAAACGAAATAATTCCATCTTTAAACTATCTAAAGCGGCCGGAGAGATTGTCTCCTCGTCTAAAACGGCGTAATTATAGCGGTGATAATCAATTTCGCTTCGCAGTTTTTTTATTCTATTTTGGGCCTCGGAAAAAGTCATGGCTAATTAATTAGTATCTTATTAACACTTATATTATAGCATAAAAATAAAAAGGCGAGGCTAAACAAAAACTCCGCGCTAACGGAGCTTTTGAATTTTTTAAAATAAGATTTTTGATTTCCGGCTAGGATTATTTAGCTGGAGTTTCAGTAGCGGCAGGAGCACCGGCAGCAGCTTTGTTAGCACCAGTGGCTTGGTTGATGAAAGTAACAATATCGTTAACAGTCTTTGTGTTTTGAGCAGTGGCCTGTTCTAACTGAGAAGTGGCTGTTAAAACATTGTTTAGACGAGTGTTAAATTGCCAAAAAACCATTACTAAAGCTCCTAAAATTAAACCAATAATTAAAGGAAAAACTAATTCTCTTTTCATAGTATTATTGTTATTATTATTTGTTCGGTAAGAACTGACGTTACTTACCGGACTTTTTATATTATTTTGTAGTATTCGAGGCATTTGTGTTTGCATTAAAGAAATTAACGATTGCGCTTATTTTTCCAGAGTCGGTAGCGATTACGGTTTGTTGCGCAATTAATTTTTTATCCAAGCGGTTAAGCTGAATAAAAAAATAGATAAACATAGCCGCCACGATAACCAAAGCAATAATGGTAAGTAGGGGGCCGATCATGGATTTTTTCATATTTTAGATTGGCGTTTAAACAAAAT
>CAIVBF010000002.1 GCA_903904095.1 uncultured bacterium
CAATGCACCCCCAGAAGGACGCCCCTAAAAAGGGCGTTTTTAAAAATTGTAATAAATATTAATTATTGTTGTAGTAATATATAGGGCAATAAATTATTAAAATATCTATCAATAAGAATTCTATGAAAAATCGTAAACTATTTTTCTACTTATTAGCTACGAGTAGTATTTTTACAATTAGTCTCGGGTTATTCTTTATTAATGCTAAAGTAACTCAAGCCTACGATGCCACCTTGACAAATAAACTCAGTGGTCGCATTCTTCTCCAGGTTCAAAGTAGGGGTGAGGCCTGGTATATTAATCCTAGCAATAATCAACGCTATTATCTTGGTCGTCCGACCGACGCCTATAATTTAATGAGAAGTTTAGGTTTGGGAATAAAACATAGTGAATTAGCCACTTACTTAAACTCTACTTTTCCTAGTCGCTTATCGGGTAAAATACTTCTTGATGTTGAGTCTAAAGGTGAGGCCTATTATGTTAATCCACTTAATTTAAAGGGCTATTATCTTGGTCGTCCAACTGATGCATATAACGTAATGAGAAGTCTCGGTCTTGGTATTACAAATAGCAATTTAACTAAAATACAAGTAAACGTAGTTAATACCGATAACATAAATACTGGCGCAAAAACGGGAAATAGTAATTTGCCGCCGGCAGCATCAATAAGTGCTTGCACTGGCAAGGCCTTGAATACTACTTGTCAATTCACTGATAACGACGGTATTGCAACTGGTGTATGCGATAATAAGCCAGGGGTTTTAGCTTGTCGTAAAGATCAAACAACTGCTAGCAATAAATCAAATAATCAACCGACGATAAGCACTAAACCAACAAACAACCAAAATTCAACAAGTACCCAACAAAATGCAAATCAATATTCTCTTGAGCAAGCGATGAGTGACAATGCGCAACTTTCAACGATTGCTTTTAGTGGTTTAGCTTTTATTACCGGTAGTGCTGGAGCAGACTCTTTTTTCCCTCCAGGAAAAGTAGCTGATTTTAATGGTTTTCAATATATGAGAGATGTGGATACGGCTGGTTATGGTCATAATACTACATTTCTTTCTCGTGTCGCTAATAATGTTTTATATATATTAAATGATGCGCAAAAGGCTAAGTTAGTTGCTTTGGCCGAAGAGCAGGCACCGATTTATACTAATTTTGCCTATAATAGATTTCCGTTAATGAACGCCTTTCGTCGCCAGCTAGAGGGCGATGTTCCATCTGGATCAACCGGCTTGAGTTCATCCGCAGTGTCAGCGTATACTTCAAATTTATACAAATTAGATGCTGATTTAAGTTATAATCGCGCTTTAGTTGTTGGGGAAATAATTAATTCATTTACCGATACCCAAAAAGCTTATTTAGCTAAGATGGAATTTGATGATTATTCTACCTGGCCAGTTGTGGAAGAAGATGCAAATTTTAAAAAAAGCATGACTAATACGGAATTTGTGGCTGTAATGACTTACGCCAGCGAACTATTCTCATGGTACAAGGGTAGTATCACGGCTGATGTATATTTTTGTCCGGAAAGACATGGTACATATTTTGGCGGGTTCTACATGAAAGATTATCCCGCCATGAATGATCCTAATTACTTTATTAGTACGGCTACAACAGGAGATAGTGGTCAAGAATTTCTAAATATTTTAAATACTTCCCAAAGAGCTTTAATTACCGGAATCATTGCGGAACAGAAATCTGCTCTTACTGAGATTGCTCAAATCAGGACAACTGTTTCTACTGAATTAAGAAAAGCAATAGCAGGTGGCACGGTTAATAAAGAATTAGTGTATTCTTTAATTGAAAGATATGGCGAATTAGATGGACAAATGTCTGCTCTTTATGCCTATAGATTTGCGGCAGTTAATAAAACATTGACGGATACTCAAAGAGCAGCTCTTGTTAAATTAAGAAATCTCACCGTTGTTCCTCAAGGCGCATATATGTTTTCAACGCCAACCGCTATGCCAGAAATTTCTAGTACGAATTATATGTTTGGGGTAGGCACAATGCCCTCGACGGCTGGCCAAACAACTGCTCCAACCAGCTTCGGGG
>CAIVBF010000003.1 GCA_903904095.1 uncultured bacterium
CTTAATCCGATCACGATCAAAATCGCTGAGTTCTCTAGAGCCGCGATTTTTTAAAACAACTTCCAGTTTCGGACTAAGCGTAAAGACATAGACAGAATCTTTATATTCTTTTAGTTCTCCCATAACTTTATCGTAGTTCTTTCGCGATAAAGGATAGGGGACGATAACATCTATATTATTCTTTAAAAAATTCTTAATTAATAAAACCGTGTTCTCTAAATTAATTGGGATCGCCTCCATTATCGGCATCCAACTAATAAAATTACGAATATCATCAACCTCAATCCGAGCGATCTTCCCTATTTTTTCCGCCAACATTTTAGAAATAGTAGTTTTGCCGGAATTAATAGATCCGTTAATAAAAATAATCATATAATTAAACGAAAAATTACTCTACCCAAAGTATCATGTCCTCTAAGCTCGGTCTCTTTGACTTTTCCGGCTTATAGGCCGAGTAGCCGATTGCACAGCAATTAATAGAATAAGAACCCTTGCCTAAAGATAAAATACTAAGAAGATTCTTATTCTTATTCATGGTTTCAAAAACTGAAATTAATCTGAACCCTAAACCAATTTCCGTCGCCTTAAGCCACATGTTTTGCAGACAATGCGAGATTGACTGTTTTGAGGCCGGCGGGAAACCATTGGGCTCAATAACAAAAATATAATAAGGAGCCTTCCCTAACAAATCCTGCTTGACTCTATCTTTGAACTTTTCCGATATCTTTCCTGGTGAAAAAAAATTAATTATCGGAATTATTTTCTCTAGCTTAGCCGTTTGCTTTTTAACTAATTCGCGGATTATCAGCATCTTTTCCGAACGCCCATCAATAACAACGAATTGCCTTAACTTCTGATTGTCTTCTAGGGCGAGCGCCGCGTAAGGCGCGTAAAGACCGGCCTCTAGGATTGAAAGAATATCTTCTTTAGTCGGAATTTCGTGAGTAAAAACACGGCAGGTTCTTCTAGTTAAAATAATGTCATCAAAATTGCTTAGCATATTTTTTATATTTATTATAAAAACTATTTTTTGTTAACTTCATGTTTTTTCTTTAAAAATAGAAATAGCCCGCCGACTAGAAATGCGCTTAATATCAAACCGATTGTATAGCCCAAGGAGCCTCCGATAATTCTAGAGATTACATTAATTATACTTGATCCGATAATCAAATAAATAAAAATTTTTATCGTCTTGCGGGAGTTGCTCGGCGAGTAAGCTTCCTTCAGCTGGCTCTTAATATTATGGCGGCCATAAATTATCGCGATTATAAAAGTAACGAGCCAGGAATACAGAAAAAAATTAGACCAAGGATCATCTATTTGCCCCTGATGATATCCAAAAAAATAAGTTGTGCCGATTGAAAATATAATGAATAAAAATACTAGAATTAAACCGAAAATATTTTTTTCTTTTTTCATAAAAATTTAATATTAATTAATTATTTTAAACTAATTTTTCCGATATCCTTTTGCTTACAATATCCGAATAAGAATTAATCATTTCTTTATAAATAGCCTTTATCCGAATAATTATTTTAGGATTATCTAAAAATTCTTGAGTTTTAGCCCTTAATTCCTCACAAAGATTATCTTCCTGACCAAGTTCTCGCCACATATTTATATAGCCATCAAGATTAATAATTTTTTCATTTTTATATAGCTTGGTCATTATTTTATTATAGATCTTAACCCCTTTAATATCTTCACCGTTAGGATTATTAGTATAGTCTAAACATTTTATACATCCTTGAATATCAAAGAACTTTAAATCATCCATGTCTTGGATAATTTTTATGGCCGTAGAGGTTATCCATTCTTTCCGATAGTGCGGGTCATAACTGACGTAAACTAAATCAGGAAATAGCTCTTCAATTATTACTCCGAAAACTAAGTCGCATATTTGATGCGCCTGCCAGCCCCTGTGAAAATCATCCGAAGCAAACTCCGGCAAAAGAAACCTATCATCATGCGTCAAACTGCGCTTAATTCCGGTCACATAACGACTATCAGGATAAATAGCTCCTGATATATACTGGTTTATATCTTTAATTTTATATTTATCTCGCAAATCTAACGCAAAACGGATATGAGTAGCCTCTAAGGACATAATAGTAATTCGTTTAAATTATGCTTATATTGTATGGCATAACTAGCTATTTGCCAAACACAAAGTAACCCCTGTCTAGGAGTTACTTAAATCGGAATCAAACTGAACTTAAATCAACTCGTTAATCGCTATTACCAAAATATATTTCCTGCAGACGTTTATCTTTCTGAATTTCTTCCGGACTTCCCTCAATATGCTTTTGGCCATCAACTAAAACCACAACCCGATCAACCAAATTAAATAAAAATTTTAAATCGTGTTCAACAATAATAATTGTAAAACCGTATTCCTGATTAAGTTTTTTTATTGTCTTGGCTAATTGTTGGCGCAGGGCCGGAGCAACGCCAGCTGTCGGCTCGTCAATCAAGAGCAACCTCCCTTTGAATAATTGCAAACGAGCTAGTTCTAATAAACGTATTTGCCCGCCGGAAAGAACACCGGCTAAAGAATTTTTATGAGCCGATAATCCGACGTTCTCCAGAGTGTCATTAACGATTTTATCCATTTTTTTCCGGTAAAGTCGCACGAACATCCACCACCAAGGAAATTTTTCCGCCTTTTCTGCCCCAATAATAATATTATCGGCAACGCTTAATTCTTTGAAAACTCCCGCATGTTGAAAACTGCGGCCGATTCCTAAAACTGCTCGCTGATCAGGAGCTAAAGCCATGATATCGCGGCCGGAAAAACTGATTGTTCCCGCTTCAATCGGCACAAATCCGGAGATAGCATTAAGCAAGGTAGTTTTACCGCAGCCGTTTGGCCCGATTAAACCAACAACCTCCCCAGTTTTAATTCCTAAAGAAACATTATCTAAAACCATTTGCTTGCCAAACTTAACGCTTAGATTTTCAATGGCTATCAAGTCTTCTTTCTTATCCATATAATTAAATAAATCTTTTTTTAGCTAATAGCTTCTCACTGATATTTTTAATCATCACTAGCAGTATGAGGGCATAAAATAAACTACGTAAGTGACCGACCATAGTTGATGGTAAATTTAAAAAACGCAGTCCTTCGGGCAACAGAACAATTACTAAAGTTGAAAAAGCCAGCCATCTTACTTTTGGTTTAGCGGCGACTATCGCAATTGTCACAACTTCAATTAAAATCATAAGCCCGCCAAAACTCGGATCTAAAAATTGTAAACGCCAAATAGCGATAATGCCAGCAATAGCGGCCATAAACGAACTAATTATAATCGCCGCTGACCCGATACGACGGCTTGAAACTCCTAGAGATTCAACTAGATGCTCATTTTCTTTCATGGCCTGCAGAGCTCGCCCAAAATGAGTTTTTAAGATTACCTGCTCAAGCATAAAAGCAATAATAGCTAAACAAAATTGGAATAAAGCTAACTTGACTAAAGTTCCGACAAAGGCTGGACGAGTTATGCCGGCGATTCCTAGAACACCGCCGGTTAGACTGTCCCATGATTTCACAGCAGCATCAAACGCTAAAATACTTGCTAAAGTAAAAACCGTAAAACTATCCGCCGATAATTTTAGATAAGCTGAAACAAAAATTAGACTAGCAATTAAAACGGCACTAAAAGAAATAATTAAAGCGACCGCTAAAGACACGCCAAAATTCTGAGCGATAACCATAGCGTAGGCCGCTAAAGAAAAGGTCACCGGAATTCCTAAAAAGAAAATGCCACTGACCGCTATCGTTAAATGCGCTCCCATGGACATAATCGCCGTTTCCGAAAAACGCGCTAATTGTGTAAATAAATATCCCATATTAATCGCTGCGCGTTTGATTAATGAATAAGCCGCTTGGCCGCCACATTAAAACTATCGCCGCTAAAATAAAAACAAAAAGCATTTTCCAGCTAGCGCTTAATGACCAATCACCGCCGGAAAAACTAATAATAAATTCCGGAATAAGCGTTAGGCCATAAGCGGCAATAATTATTCCCTTAAGACTATTAAGACCGCCGATTAATAAAACAATAAAAGCCAGGATTA
>CAIVBF010000004.1 GCA_903904095.1 uncultured bacterium
AAGAAAACGAATCTGATATAAAAAAGGCTTATAATATACAAAATTAATATTTGGTTGTCTTAGTGGTCTCTCTATTTATTACAAAAACAGCTCCATATGGAGCTGTTTTTAGTTTATATTTTTTGATTTATTATTTCTTAACTACCTTTTTAACTACTTTAACTTCTTTTCTAGCCTTTCTTTCGGCTAGCTTCTTAGCTCTAGCTAAATTCTTTTTAGCAGTAGTCTTGTAAACGGTAGTTCTCATGGTTGCTCCCGGTTTAGAAGGAGTTTTCTTAGCTTTTAGTTTAAAATCAGGCGCTACTTTTTCGGCAGTTGGCAGTATAACACTAACAATCTTGCAGTCTTTAAGGGAATTATCAAATTTTCTCAATTTTTTAGAACTAAATTTAACAAAACCATCCTTAAGCGCAAATAAAGTATCATCTTTACCCTTTTTAACGTTTAAACCTGGGTGATATTTTGTACCACGTTGTCTAATAATAATGGCGCCGATTTTTGCCCATTCTCCGTCAGTTAATTTAACGCCTAAACGTTTACTCTCTGATTCACGGCCTAATGAGGTTGAGCCGGCAGCTTTCTTATGTGCCATATCTAATTTGAAGCAGACAAAAACCAGCCAATTAGCTCGTCTTTAACCTGTTATTTTACTTATATTTTACTTTTATTTTCTTAATATAACAAAAGATTTGTTAATTGTCAACTGTAATCTTTAATTATTTCTTAAGCTTTATTTTAAGACTTTTTAATAGCGAAAAGACAATTTCATTTTTTTTAAAATATGTTATAATAAACTTATAAAAATAAGCTAAAAAATTAATAAAAAATATATGTTAAAAGTAGACCAAGATAAGTGTATCGGTTGTGGTATGTGCGCTGGATTATGTCCAGAATCTTTCATGATGAATCATGACGGCAAAGCTGAGGTAGTGAAAGGTGAAGTGACGGATTGCGCTAAGAACGCGGCTGAGGGTTGCCCGGTAGGAGCGATCTCAATTAAATAATAAATAATATAATATGGCTGGTGAACAAAAATTGGAGAAGCCGATTTTAGAAAAATTAAGCGCATCAACAAATGCGGTTGAAAAAATTGTAACGCCGGAAAATAAATCAGAAATTACTCCGTCAATAAGAGAGAAGAAAGACGAAGTAAAAGCGGCGCCAACAGTTTCTGGAATCAGTGATCAGGTTCAAAGTCCGGCTGTTAGTACTTATCAGCAAAAAAGAGCGCAAGAAATTGACGCTATTTTGTCTGATGGCTTGAATGAAATTTTTTTGAAAATGAAGCCGCTGGAACAAAAAATATTTCAAAAAAAGGGGGAAGAAACGGTTACTAAGATTAATGCCTTATTAAATCAAACAAAAGTTAAAATTAATAAAATTGTTGCTTTAATCAGGCAGTGGTTGTCTTTAATCAGGGGGATTAATAAATTTTTTTTAGAGCAAGAAGTTAAAATAAAAACGGATAAGATTATTCGTTTAAAAGATAAATAAATTTTATGAACGATCCAAGCGTTTATTTAAATCCTAATATAATTTTAATTTGTTCTGGCGTTATTTTTTCGCTGTGGATTCTCTTGCTTATCGCTCGTAATGTCATAAAAGCCCTCGGTTTGGGCCGCCGTCATTTTAAACATAAACTTTTTTTAATTCGTTTGCCGAAAGAAAAACCAAAAGATGAAGACAAGGAAACCGCTCCGCAACAATTAAAAGAAGAAATAGCTAAAGGAGAAACTATTTTTGCCGCTATTGGCGGTTTGCACGCCCAGGGCGGTTTTATGAGCTGGCTTCTTGGTCGTGATGATCATTTTTCTTTTGAGATTGTCGCTGAACATGGAAAAATATATTTTTATGCCGTTGCTCCTGATTGGTCGCCGGATGTGGTTGTGTGTCCGGGTTGCTCGATACATTTAAGAATTAATTCTAAGAAGCCTGGGCTGGCTTCATG
>CAIVBF010000005.1 GCA_903904095.1 uncultured bacterium
CTGACACTGTAGTAGATATAGACCGGGAAAGAGGCCAGCAAAAAGGCGGACAATAGAGCAATCCGTTTATTAAAAATCCGTTTAATTAAAAGGTAAAAAAATACAATTCCCAAGGCAGCGAACAAAGGAGTTAAAAATGGAATCATAGCTGCCCCAAAAATAGAGGCAATAAAGCCATAAATTAAAATAATACCTAAGAAGCTAACTGGCTTGAGCCAACCTTCATCACTTCTGAAACTCCGGGGGATAACAATATTGTCGCCAAGAGTTGCCACGGGATCAAAAAAAGCGAGCTGCCCTGTTTGGCTCAGCTTCTTGGTAAAAAAATAGTTAGCTGTTTCATCAGGAGACGACCATTTAACATAATTTTTATCCTGGGATAAATAATTAAAGCTAGAAGTCCCAATAAAAAAGATCAAGGCTAAAAAACCAACTAAACTTATGTATATTAAATTTGAATAATTAATCTTCATGATTTATAGTATATAATTAGACTCCATTATCCTAATATTATCTAAAATTGCCAATTTTAGCAAGAATTTGCTATCATATTAGTATATGCTTAAAAAAATCTTACCATTTAAAATAATCGCTAATATTAACGATTATTTACTACTGTTAATTTCATTAACCATCATTTTTGGGGCAATTATTTATTATATTGACGCTTTTTATTATTACGACCTTGTCATAGCCATAATAATAATTATTGGGTCTTTTATGTTTTTAGGACCAAAAATTATTAAGAGTAACCAAGGTTATAAAGGCGAGAAAATAAACTGGCTAATAATAGACAAAAATAACTATAAATATTTTATTGCTTATAGTTTAGTTTATGTATTTGCGATAGCTAGTCTATATTTTTCACGCAGTGATCAGCCTTTAATATCACCCTGGCAGGTCATAAAACCAGCTTTCTTCGTTAGCTATACTCTAGCCAGTTTAATACTAATCTTGGCTTCAGTGAGCGATGAATTGAAAACAAATGCTAAATTATTTTTAATCTCCTTACATTATTTTCTTAGCCTTTTGATTGCTGTCATAATTTACAAAATAGGCTACGGTTTTGACCCCTTTATTCATCAAGCGACCATGGAGTTAATTGATAAAAAAGGCTTAGTTACTCCAAAAACACCATATTACCTAGGCCAATATAGTTTAATAATTATATTTCATAAAATAAGCGGATTGAGTATTTATTTTTTAAACAAACTACTGCTCCCCTGCTTAACAGCATTTTTCTTGCCACTGGCAACTCTCAGGTATCTAAAATCTTTCTTTATAAACCCAAACGATACCGATAATAATCATAATAATTCATCTCGTTTTTTAGCTTTAATATTCTTATTAATCCTAAGTGTTTCTCCGTTTATTGTAACAACACCGCAAAATTTAAGTTATCTATTCCTAATACTAACTATTCTAAACGGACTTAAAGAAAAAAATCTATCCTGGGCAATATTATTAGCTTTGGCGACTGCCGCAATCCATCCCCTAACCGGCATACCAGTTTTGGGCTGGGTGGCCTGGTTAATTTTTCAGAAATATCAAACAACATTAAGTCCAATAAAAGCAAGGATAATTAAAATAACTCTTTTTAGTGCTAACGCCCTTATTCTCCCCTTTTCTCTTTTTGTCGCCGGAGGCGCCAATTTTAAAATAATTAACTTAAATCTTTTTTCATTATTAGATCCATTCAAAAAAATATTTAGCGGACTAAGCATGTCCGGAAATGAAGA
>CAIVBF010000006.1 GCA_903904095.1 uncultured bacterium
ACGAAACGATCATTGAGGCTATAAACGCCTGTTTTGAACCAGCAGAGTTTCTGTGCTTAATTGATTTAATCAAGAACACCAAAATTCCGGAGAATCACGACGCCATTATTGAGGCCTGGAAAACCAGAATGGATATATTCGGTTATAACCATTATGGGGTTCCTGACAGTGTTGCTGCTCAAAAACCAGCCGCAATTGCCGCTAATCATCGGGAAATAATGGATTCAGCCGATAGTCTAGAAAAGGCGATTGAACTCGCCTTTGACAATATCCCGCTGGGAGGAAAGCACTCGGGTCCGAAAGGAAGTTTGTTTTTGATTCGCAATAGCGTCCCTAAAGGTCACCAAGATGTAGCCGAAGTAAGCGTTTTAAGTCTTCGTGAGAATGATGATAAGATACTTTTCACGGCCTACTGGGACAAGGACTTTCAGACACATGGGCTTGGCTGTGTTGGCGGAAATAAGCTTGAGGATTGGAATTACAAATGGTAATAAAAAAAGAAAAAATGAAACAAAGACCAGAATTAAGAAGAATGTTTGTCATAATGATAATTTCGGCATATTCGTTTTATTTTTCTTTTGCCGGGATTATTCCATTTGCCGGACCAAGTTTGGTAGCTTATATTATCGGAAGAAACAAGTATAAAAACCAAATTCATGAAATATCTAAGATGCATTTCTTTACATCTTTGCTAATCAGTGAAGTGGTCTTTACGATAATAGCTTACTTAATCTATTACGTTCTTTCCGGATTTTATGAGCCGAAAGGGTTTTGGCAATTTATCGCCATTGCCTTAATACTCAACACGCTATCGGCGGTCATATTTTTCTATATTGGCGATTATCACGCCAAGCAAAGAAAAAGACGGGGCCTAATCCAGCAACTAAATATCTATTGACAATTATTTTAAACTGTGTTATCATGTAAATATCCTTAAATAAACAAATATTATGAGGATAATGTATCTACATGCTTTATTTCGATGAAGATTGTCCTAACCCGACATGATTTATCAGAGAATCTCGGTCAACACATATAAGATATATACCGAGTAATTTGTCTCCCGTTGATATCAAAATGGGGATGCCAAGAGGAAGCAGAGCCTCCGGGAAAGTCAAACCCAGACAAAATGACACAAAATATACGGGGGTCTTGCATTGTGCGGACCCTTTTTTTATTGATATAAAATAAATTATATGATGTAATCTATGTAGTAATAGAGCAATAATATGAAAAAAATAAAAAATAGAAAAATAATTTTAGCCTCAACTTCGCCGCGCCGAAAAGAATTATTTGAAAAATTAAGAATACCTTTTATAATTGAAGCTTCTGATTATGAAGAGGATATGACTTTAAAAATGCCGCCCGTAAAATTAGTTAAAGTTTTATCCGCCGGCAAAGCGATGGCGGTAGCCAACAAACACAAAGAAGGGATTATTATTGGCGCTGATACCTTTGTTGTTTTTAATAATCAACTATTTGGTAAACCAAAAAACAAGCTTGAAGCTAAAAAAATGTTAGAGAAATTAAGCGGGAAGAGAGTTGATATTTTGACTGGCTTAACTATTATTGATCTTGATTCAAAAAGGAAAATTAGTGTAACTGATATTGCCAAAGTTTATATTAAAAAATTAAGCGGAAAGGAAATTGATAATTATATTGCCTCCGGCGAGCCGATGGACAAAGCTGGTGCCTTTGCTATCCAGGGATTGGGCGCGGTTATTATTAGAAAGGTAGAGGGGGATTTTATGAGTATTATGGGTCTGCCCTTATTTATTCTATCTAAACAATTAAAGAAACTAGGCATTAATGTTTTATAAAAATAATTAAATTTATTAAAGAAGACGAGGCCCAACGGCTTCGTTTTTTTGTAGTTTGAAACTAATTATCTAAAGTAGCACTCTAGTTATTGCGCGCGGTGCGGTCAATGGTAGATTTTTTTTATTTCATGATTTTTAGTCAGAAATTTAAAATTATTTGATCATTTTTTTAAGTATTTTTATGGCTGATTTTTGTTGATTTCGCGGGTCGTTATTCTCATTGATTTTTACCCGAATTCTTCTTCCCCATTTATTTTATTTAT
>CAIVBF010000007.1 GCA_903904095.1 uncultured bacterium
ATAATTAGCGTACTCTTTTAAAAAGTTTTTTCGGTATAAGCCATTGGGCAGATTATTGAAATTTTCTTCTTCTAGAGCTCTTAAATATTTAACGCTTATATTAATTCTCCTAGAAATATCTTCTAGCTTCATGTTCTTGAAAAGTCTTGCTTGGCGTAGTTTTTCGCCAAAACCGTCGTTAGCCGCTAGTCTTTTCGGAGTGAAAATCCCCATTTTAAGTATTTGTTTTTATTTTCGTAATATCTATCTGCTGTCCGTTCCATTCTATACCCATTGATTTGAGGACGAATTTAATGATTAAAAAACTACCGAAAACGATTAGTAGTCCGACTACCGCGGCAATTATTATTTTTTTTGCTTCGCCGATTTTATCAGCGCTTCCGGCCGAAATTAAAAATATAAATCCGCCGTAAATAAACATGAGAAGAGTTAATGATCCGACGATACCGAGGATCCAGCTAGAAACTTTTATGCCTAAAACAATAACGTCATTTAGTTGATAATCGCCGCAATTACCTTCATAACCAGGAGGACAGGATGATTTAGCGGTTTCTGGCGGGATTATTCCTTGTCCATAGACTAGAGCTGGAGAGCATGACCACAAACCGATAATCAGGAAAAAAGAAACTAAAATTATTTTTTTAAACATATAGAGCAATTACTAATTAATAGTTTGTTGAACGCGGGAAGCGGCAGTATTGAGAATATTCTGTAGTTTTTCGTTTGTATTTTTCATAACCGAGTCAATCATTTCCTTTATTGCTTCTTCGGCGGCTATCGCGTTTTTGCCCTTATACCAGCTTTTAGCTGTTAGAACTTGATCGGCGAAGACTCCGATATTATTATCTTCTTTTTGTTTTTCAACTAATGAGCGTAAAGCGGTCGGTCTTTTAGTTTTTTCTAGATAGCTCTTAACCTGGTCTTCTTTGGTAATAAATTGTATGAAATCCCAGGCTTCATTTGCGTGAGTGCTTTTTTTAGAAACAACCTCAACCCAATAGTTAGCAAAATTAATATTTGTCGGGGGATTGCCTTCAATTTGCGGTAATTTAGCAACTGAAAAATTAAGTTTTGGTGCACGCGCTTTAATGGTCGGTAAATCAAATGAATAACCGAACATAATCGCTAGGTTGCCGCTAATAAACATCTCTAGAGAGTTTGGCATCTCTTCGTTCCAGGAATAAGACTCTTTGCCTTGATTAGAGAAGTCGGTATAGAACCTTAGAGCTTCTAGGCCGGGATTATAATTTGTATCTTTAGCAAAACTAGGAACTTTATGAAATAATATTTGCTTCCATTCATCTTCCATAACTGATCCATTTTGAAGCATTAAAACGGAAATTATGTCGCTATATCTATTAATATTAGAAGCTCCGCCTAAAGCGGCTCCGGATTGGATTAGGCCCTTTTTCGGATCTTGTTTAGTTAATTTTTTAACGTCTTGTAAAAATTCTTTGTTCCAATATTGCGGCGCCTGGCTAATCCCAGCGTTATTAAACAGATCTTTATTGTAGAACATAGCTAAGGTATCAACGGATAAAGGAAGTCCGTATATTTTTCCGTCGCTTAAAACAACATCATAGCTAACCGCATCAACGAAATTATCGCTTAATTCTTTAAGTGATAAACTTTTAGTTGTCTTCAGAACATTAACAACTTCTTTCTTGATAGATCCTTGGACAGTTGGGTAAACCATGGTTGTACTTTCCGGCATCGGGGTCATTTTTGATTGATATTTTTCCATCCAAGTATTTTGAATTGAAAAAATATCCGGGCCCCTATCTTCAGCCATCGCGTTTAGAAGTTCAGCCTCATATTCGCTGTATCTGAATTTTTTATAATCAATTTTAATGAAAGGATGCAGCGCTTCATACTTTGTTATTATTTCATCAAAGGCGTCGCTATCGTCAAAAACTCGCCAATAAGTTAAAGTTATCGGCTTCACCGCTTCCTGGGCTTGTTTAGTTGTAATTTTACATCCGAAACCAGAACCTAATATAAAAATTCCCAGTAACATTAAAACAGTTAATTTTTTTGCCATATTTTTTATTTTTATTTCTGTTTTTATTATAGCAAAAAAGCTAACTTATTCCAATTTTTAAAGCTTACTCAAGATGTGTTCGGTATTGCAAAGCTTCCGACAAATGTTCTATTTTAATTTGAGGGGAATTTTCTAAATCGGCGATTGTTCTGGCTACTTTTAAAACCCTGAAATAGGAGCGAGCCGATAAATTTAATTTATGAGCCGCCTGGCTAAGAAGTTTCTGGCTTGCTAGATCAAGCCGACAGTATTTTCTTATTTTTAGCGAAGGTATTTCCGCATTATTTTTATACTCATTATTGGGCCAGCGTTTTAAAACTTTATTTCTGGCGCTTAGAACGCGCCTTCTAATATCTTCTGATTTTTCATTCTGTTTTGTATTGTCATTATTAAGCTCTTCTAAACTTAGACGCGGCATTTCTACCTGCATATCAATCCGATCAAGAAGAGGCCCTGATAAACGACGCCTATAATTTATAATTTCTTGCTGCTTACATGAGCATTTTTTATTTTTATCGCCGAAAAATCCGCAAGGACAGGGATTCATGGCGGCGATTAAGATAAATTTTGCCGGAAATCTAACTGAATTAGCGGCTCTATTTATATTAATACAACCTTCTTCAATCGGTTGGCGTAGATTTTCTAGAACATAACGGGAAAATTCTGGGAACTCATCTAAAAATAAAACACCGCGGTGAGCTAAAGAAATTTCTCCCGGCTTAGGCAGTGATCCTCCACCAACTAAGGATACTCCGGAAGCGCTATGATGCGGCGCGCGGAAAGGACGCGATGAGATAAGAGTTTGGCGATCTTTTATTTCTCCGGCAATACTATAAATTTTAGTAACTTCTAAAATTTCTTCATAAGATAGAGGCGGCAAGATTTCCGGTAAGCATTTGGCTAGCATTGTTTTACCGCTTCCCGGCGGTCCGTATAAAAGTAAATTATGAGAACCGGCGGCGGCTATTTCCAGAGCTCTTTTTGCTCTTGTCTGTCCGTTGATAAAGGCGATATTGTTAGTATTTATATTTTCAATAATGTTTATTGGTCCTATCGCCGTTTCGGAAATTAATTTTTTATTTTGTAAATGATAAATAATTTCTCTTAAATTTTTTACCGGATATATTTTTAAATTCGGCACCAGCTTAGCTTCGGCGGCGTTATCAGATGGTACGAATAAATTATTAATATTCAATTCCTTGGCTTTTAAGGCGATTGATAAAACTCCATTAATCGCTCGGACGTCTCCGCTTAAAGAAAGTTCTCCGACAACTAAGCAATCGTTTAAATTTATTTCTAATTTATTATTTATTGCTAAAATACTGACGGCAATCGGCAAGTCGTAAATTGGTCCATGTTTTTTTAAATTAGCCGGCGCTAAATTAACGGTTATTTTTCGCCTTGGATAGGGCAGTCCGCAATTGCGTAAAGCGCTTTTAACTCTTTCTTTTGCTTCTGAAACTGTTGTATCTGGTAATCCGACGATAGTTATTTTACCGAAATCTCCACCACCAGAATCAGCCTCTACTTCAACAATCTCGGTTTCTAATCCGACTAAAGCGGCGGCTAATATTTTTGTGGCCATATAAAATAATCTAAAAAATAAAAATCGTTCCGGTCGGAACGATTTTATTATACTAAATGAGGGATGAAGATTATTTAAATTTTTTCTAAAGTTTTTTTATTTTTTTAGGTCGTCAAATTTGATACTTAATAATTTACTAACACCGTCTGACTCCATCGTTACGCCGTATAAAATACTGGCCCGACGCATGGAGGCGCGGTTATGAGTAATAACGATAAATTGAGTTTTGTCGGATAAATCATCAAGGATCTTCGCTAATCTTTCAGAGTTTGATTCATCAAGAGCGGCATCAACTTCGTCTAGAACAACGAAAGGAGATGGGTTGGCGCTAATGATGGCGCAGATTAAGGCAATCGCCGTTAAAGCTCTTTCGCCGCCTGATAACATTGAAACGGCTTGAATCTTTTTGCCAGGAGGGGTTGCTTGAATTTCAATTCCGGCCAAACCGATTGCGTTATGTTTTTTTAAGAATTTAATCTTTTTTAATTTTTCATCAAGAACTCCTTTCTCTTCGCCGCTAGCTAATATATTATTTTGGCTGGCAATAATAGCTGTTCCGTTCTGGAGAGCTTCGGAGTTTTTATTTTCTTCTTTTTCTGCCTCCTCAAGCATTACCTTAAAGATGCGAGCCGAGCCGCCGTTAAATAATATTTTAAAATAATCGTTGAATTTTTCGGAAATTATTTTGAATTCTTGATCAAAGCGATTTTTAATATTTAGATCAAGTTCATAAATTATTTCTTCCAAAGATTTAATCGCTTCATTTAAATCAGCGGTTTGCTTGCTTAAAAAATCGTATCTTTCTTTCGTTTCGTTATATTCTTTTTCGGTTTCGGGATCAATGCTACCGATTTGTTCTAATTGATTCTTAGCTTCATTGATTTTTTTGTTCCAGCGCTCAGTCTCAATTAGAGTTTCCTTTAATTGATGGTTAATTATTTCGGAAATATTTAATTCATTAGTTCGGATAGTCTGTTCAAGATCTTCTAGCTTGGTTTCTTGGCGAGTGGCTTCAACTTTTAGATTATTAATTTCGTCAGACAATAAATTAATTTCTTGCTGAATAGAATTAATGTTTTTTTGGCATTCAAACATCTGGGACTTTTCTTTTTCTTTCGCGACGTTTACTTCATCAAGTTTTTGGTTCAGTGACTGGATTTCACTATTTAAGTTTTGAATGGTCTGGTTAATTATGTTTTTTTCTTTTTCAATTGCCGAGGCGTCAAATTTTATTTCCGATTTCTCTAGTTTTATTTTAATATTTTCAATTTCGCTCGATAATTGGCTTCGCTTGTCATTTAAAAGGCGGGCCCTTTCCTGTAGAGAGGCTGATTTTAGGCGCGAATCGTTTATTTTGTTAACGATCGCCTGTCTTTTTTCCTGCAGCTCGCGGGATTTTTCTTCCTGTTTTAAGGCGTCTATTTCTTTATCAAGGATATTAATCTTTTTGTTGATTGCTTGTTTCTCATTTTCAATTGAGGTCGCGTCAAATTTAACCTGGGCTTTAGCCAGTTTCTCTTTAATATCGCTTATTTCGCGATTAGTCTGGCGCTCCTTATCTTCTAATAACCTTAGGCGTTCGCTAATTGACGATAATCTTAACCTCTCCTCATTTAACTGATTATTAATATTTTGTCTTTCATCGGTTAGAGTCATTAACTCGTCCTGGATATCTTTTATTCTTTGAATTTGTTCGGCGTTCTCGCCGTCAATAAAGATTTTGATTTTAGTTTGGAATTCTTTTTTAGCAAGCTCTATTTCAGCCTTAATCTTAGTTAAGTTAGTTTCATTTTTTAAATCATCAAGTCTTTTTATGAATTGTTCAATTACTTTAGAAATTTCTTCTTTAGAGTTTTCTTTGGGGTTACTCTTTTTTAGATCGTTCTTGATTCTATTTAATTCCTGATTTAAGGACTCTATTTTAGTTCTAGTTATTTCTAATTTTTTTCTTAGTTCATCTTCAGTCTCACGATTATTCTGTAATCGGAGATCTTCTATTTCTAGAGTATTGTTTTTTAGCATTAAAATAAGCTCTTCGTTCTTATTATTAAGCCAAGAAACATCAAACTGCCCCTGCGCTTCCAAGTTCGCCTCTAAAACAGCATCAAGTTTAGTAATTTGCTTTAAATAATGATTTTTTTCTTCTTCTTGAGTCGCGATTTGTTTTCGTCTTTGATAGTTTTTATCAATTTCTTGGTCTATGGTTCCTAATTCTTCGCGGAAAGAATCTTCAATTTGATTATAATTATTTTTTTCGCTGCTATTTATTTCGCTTTCTATTTTTTCCAATTCATTTTTTAATTCTCCGCTCTTGTTATTAAGCCAAGAGACATCAAATTGGCCCTGTGCTTCAAGTTGTACCTCTAATTCAGCTTGTAATTTAGCTAATTGTTTTAATTGCTGGTTTTTCTGGTTTTCTAAATCGCGTATTTGTGGTTGTAATTCATTAATTTCCTGAAAGTTATCAGCATTTCTGATTTTATTAAGTTCTTCGTTTAACTTTGTTAATTTCTTTTCGCGATCTTGTTTTACTTTTTCTAATTCTAAGAATTTATTATTAGCTGTTTCTAATTTTTTATTAATTTCATGCCAAGTAACATGATAATAGTTAAATTGATTCGTTTTTAAATCAGTTTCTATCTCGCTTCTTTTCTTTAGTTTCTCAACCTGGCGAGTTAGACTCTTCAGACGCGGCTTTATTTCGCTTAAAAGCATATCTACCTGCTGTAGATTTTCATAGCTCGCTTCTAATTTATTTAAAGAAGAATCACGCTTGATTTGAAACTGTTTAACGCCGGTTGCCTCATCAAAAAAATCTTTCCGATCGGCGGTTGAGCCGTTTAAAAAATTTTCAACCATGCCTTGTCCGATAACGCTATAGGTTTTTTGTCCAAAACTAGCCTTAACCAGAAGC
>CAIVBF010000008.1 GCA_903904095.1 uncultured bacterium
CAGTCAGGCCCTGCTGGAGGATTACGGCGAACGGCTTGACGATACGGCAAAAGACTACATCAGCCGGGTGCGGGCAGGATGCCTGCGGATGGGCGATTGTTCTGGTTTTAACTTTTTCATCAGATAAAATATTACCATCTTTAATACGGATGATTCTTTTAGCATGATTAGCAGTATCAGTTTCATGGGTTACTAAAATAATCGTTCTACCCTGATCGTTTAATTGCTGTAAAAGAAACATGACGGTATTGCCGGATTTAGAATCAAGGTTGCCGGTCGGTTCATCAGCAAAAATAACCGCCGGATCGCAAACCAAAGCACGGGCAATCGCCACGCGTTGTTTTTCACCGCCGGAAATCTGATTAGTATAATAATGAAGACGATGTGATAAGCCGACCGATTCTAAAGATTTTTTAGCCAGTTCATCATGATTTTTTTTCTTACTATAAGTTAAGGGTAATTTAACATTATCTAGAACCGTTGTTCGCGGCAATAAATTAAAAGATTGAAAAACAAAACCAATTTCTTTATTACGTAATTCCGCTAAATAATTATCATTAAAATCCTTAATATCTTGACCCTTAAATTCGTATAAGCCAGAGGTAGCCCGATCCAAAAAACTAAGAATATGCATTAGAGTTGATTTGCCGCTTCCCGATGGGCCCATAATTGCTACGAATTCCCCCTGATCAATCTTAAAATTTATATCGTCTAAGACGGGCGTGACCACATCGCCGGTTACATATTCCTTCTTTAGATTTTTAATGTTAATTAGGTTCATAATATATTTATTACAATAAATTATTATTTGATAAGAGTAACAATTTCTTGGCCGGAACTTAGGCCGCTTAAAATTTCTACTAAACCGCCATCAGCCTGTAGGCCGGTTGAAATTTTAACTTGGTTATAAGATTTTGTTTTTGAGTCAGTAATTATTCTAATATATTGTTCCCCGTTTTGATTAATAATCGCACTACTGGAAACAGCCAAAGCGTTTTCTCTAGTGGCGACAAGAACGGTCATATTAACCGTCATGCCCGGTTTAATTTCAGGGATGTTCGGTAAATCAGCTTTTACTAAATAGTTAACAACACCGGAGATCACCGTTGAAGCGGGATTAATCGTTAAAATTTTGCCAGTATAATGTTTATCCGGACCGAGAGCATCAAAAGTATAGTCAACAGTTTGGCCAATCTTCAATGAGGCAACATTTGATTCACTAACATAAGCTTCGGCATGTAAGGAATTAATATTTTGTAAAATAAAAACTTCTTGCATCGCCGTTGCTTGTTGCCCAACCTTTGTGTCTACCTGAGTAATTGTTCCATCGGCCGGCGCTTTTAAGATTGTGTTATCAAGGGCTGTTTGAGCAGCTTCAACTGATCCCTGGGCCGATAATAATTGAGCGCGAGCGGCATCAATATCGGCCGGTTGAGCCTTAGCTTTCTGTTGAGCTAAGGTCGCCTCCGACTGCTGCAAAGAAGCCTTGGCGCTATTGATGACATTTTGCGCGGAATTTATCTGAGAATTAGCGGATAATTTACTATTAGCTAAAGCATTAGTCGCCGCTGTTAGCGCATCAGTCAAAGACTGACGGGATGATTTAATAAGATTAATGCCGGAATTCTCATTAGATAAGGCGGAGTTAATAGTTAACTTATAAGAATCTAATTGAGCCTGACTAAACTGCGCACTGGTAATTGTATTTTGTAAAGCGGAATAACAATAATTTAAAGCGCTGATATTTTGATTTAAGGCGGCCAAAGAATCTAAAACAGCCTGATAAATATTAGCATCGCTCTTATAGGCCTGGGCGTTAGCTAAACTAGAATTAGCTCTATCTAGTAAAGCTTGAACCTGAGCGTTAGCATCTTTAAAGCTATTTAAGCTTGAAGAATCGGTTACACCAAAAACATATTTTAAATTACCATCATCTAAAATTTGTTTTTCCTTATCTAAGTCAGACTTTACGGCCGTTAACTGGTTCGTAATATTAACAAGGATCGCGGAGCGTTTATTATCGGAAGTTGAGGTCGGAGATTGTAGATCATCTAGATTAGTCTGAGCCTGATTAATACTAGTCGCTGTTGAATTCTGTATATTAGTCAATTGGCTTAAAGCGTTAGTATAGGCAACGCGAGCGGCATCAACCGCTTTCTGAGAAACATTAATTTGCTCAGGAGACGCACCAGCTAAAACTTTTCTATAGTTAGCGCTAGC
>CAIVBF010000009.1 GCA_903904095.1 uncultured bacterium
CGGTAGGTACGAAGGGATTGATGAACGCATAAGTAATTTCATTGATGAAGAAATTTCGGTCGGCGACTATGTTTTAACCGGCGGCGAATTACCGGCCCTAACAATCATTGATTCAATCACTCGTTTAATTCCTGGAGTACTCGGTAATTATGATAGTACTATTGAGGAATCACATTCCGAAGACGGGCTCGGCGAATATCCGCAATATACGCGACCGGAAGTTTTTAAAGTCGGTTCTAAAAAATATAGCGTCCCGGAAATTTTATTGTCCGGCGATCACAAAAAAATAGCGCAGTGGCGAAAGAAGAATCAAAAGAAAATTTAAGAATAACTAAACAAAAAATCAGCCTAACAAAAGCTGATTTTTTAAATAACAAATATTAATTAAGAAATAATTTTCCAGCCATTTTCAGTGGCGGCAATTTTTCCTTTAACGGTAAACCCAGCCGCTTTTTTATGTCCACCACCGCCCCAATTTTTTGCCAAAATAGAAACGTCCATATGATCATGATTGGTTCGTAGACTTCCTTTGACATGTCCATCTTCTTCTCTTAATAAAAGCGCAACTGAAACACCGGACAAAGAACTTAAGAAGGAAACTATATCACTAAATAAATCGGCATGTTTTTCTCTTTCTTCCGGCGTTAATAATGAATTTATTTCTTCTGTTTTTAAAGCAGAGGAAGCGAGACCTGTCTCGGAATTAAATTTTAAATTTTCTAAAACCCTCCCCCAAACTTTTAAGGTTATAATACTTTTGTTCTGTGTTGTATGAGCGGTAATCTTCGGCAAGGAGGCGCCTCGTAAAAGCATTTGCGAAGCAACCAGCATCGCCTCGCTAGAAGAATTTGTATGTAAAAAATGACCGGTATCCGCTAATAGTCCAATTAAAATACAATTAGCAGTATTCTTATTTATTTCTAAATTATTATTATCAAAAAAATAATAAAGTAGTTCGGTTGTTGAAGCGCAATCGGGATATCTTATTTCTAAATCGGCATAGCTCTCGGACTGATTATGATGATCAAATTCTATAATATATGGCGGAAATAAAAGAGCGCCTTCGTTTCTCGCTTTTATCAAACGGCGGAGACGATCTTCTAGGCCGGTTCTATTAATTGCCCCGCAATCAAGGATAATAATTAGATCATAATCCTTTAAATCATCCGGCGAAACACCGGAAATTAATTCCTCGTTAGGAACATAGGTATAGGCCCCATACGGCTTTCTCTCGGTATAAGCGTAATAACTAATAGATAATGACTTGATTAGCTCAATAAGCACCCCTAAAGACGAGATAGCGTCAGCATCCGGACCGGTATGGCCGATTAATAAAATATTTTTAGCTTGCTTTATTTTTTGATAAGCTAGTTCTAATTTTTCATCTCTATTCATATTTCCAGATTAACTCTTTATTTATATAACAACTTATTCTAAAGGAAAAAATTTAAAAAGTCTAGAGGGCCTAAAAATGGCAAAATAAACTAAAAAACCCTGAATCATTTTAAACTTTTAAAGTTTTTAAACGATTCAGGGTCTTCCCGACAAATAAATTATTTAACTTGCCTGGGCTGACGGCAGAAGAAACGATCACCAATCTGCCATTTAGTCGGACGAGTAACTAAATAAGAATTAACGCGCCAACACTCGGCATAAAAACGAATGCGAACGACCCGAAGCTGATTATTAATATCACCGACAAAGAAAATGTTGGCGGCGCAATTAGTTAAGAGAGTTCCTTTATCGCCATTTTTCTGAATTTTCATTAGATCATGAATCTCCCTCAGAGTTGTTTCAATTTTTCTTCTTTCGTTAAATTCAGAAAAAATAACTGAGGCAGTCGCTGAGCGAACTAAGTCTCTGCCTTCAATTGTGCCTCCTAGGAATCTGGGCTCTTTTGTATTCTCAAACCAAGCCCTAAAGCTTTCTCCCAAAAAAGAAATTTTTAAATCGGCCACCTCTCTAATATCAACCTTAAAATTATCATTAACAATAAATTTTTTTTCATCAGCCATAATTGCCGTTGAACCGACAACTGAGCTAAAAATTTTATTGATAATTTTAATTTCTTCTTTCGGCCTTTTTTGGATAGCCTCTATACACAAAGCAATTACCAACTTGGGGTTTTCAATCGCCCATAGGCCATCAGAAAATAATAATGGCGAAAATTTATCTTGGAAAGTAACTAATTTACCCAATAACAAGGAAATCTGGGGCCGGCTAATTTTTGCGTCTTTTCTCATTTTTATTTTTTTAAATTACGTTTCTGCTCTTCCCAGCAGAATTGGGCGATACTTATTTTTTAAGAATCAAAATAGCTTATAATAGAAATTAAAGATTGTCAATAATATAGATATCAAAAAAGAGCGATTTCTCGTTCTTTTTTATGAGTCATTTTTTAAATATTATCTAAATCGTCTTCAGCTAATTCTTCGTCATCGTCTTCCCTGTTTGCTTCAGCGATTAATTTTTCAATCCTGCTGGCATCTTTTTCGGTTGCATCAAATTCCCAGATTAAATGTGGTATTTTTCTCAGTCTTAATCTATTTCTTAAAATTCCGACTAGCTGGCTAGTTGAACTATTTAATTTTCTTAAAGCAGTCCCGGCTAAATTATCCGGTAAAACGGAAAAGCCGATTCTGGCCTGTTTTAAATCAGTACTGCATTCAACAAAAGAAATAGTAATTAAAGTATTAGGCACAACAACTTCACGATTAACCGCCATCGCTAATTCCTCTCTTAATAATTCGTTTAATTTATCGGACTTAGCCATATATTATATTTTATCAATAACTCTCTCTTCTTTATAAACAACTAAAATATCATCAACCATAACTAATGGTTTTCCTTCGTACTTTAAACCGGCTTCCTGATCCTTCTCAACTTCTTTAACATCTTGCTTACCGGATTGTAATCTCGTTAACTTACCAGTACAAACTAAGTTGTCGCCACCGCGCTTAACCTCAATTAGAGTATCGTTCTGTAAAACGCCGTCCAAAACTTTACCGCCGATAATCTGCATATTCGTTTCCGTTCTAAAAACAGCTAAAACTTTTAAACGACCTAAGTCAACGCGATTAATTTCCGGTTTAATTAATAATTGCATTTCTTCCTTAACAAACTTAATTAAATCGTAGATAACGGAAAATATTTTAACGGTCACTTTTCTTTCTCTAATTAAAATCTCAATTGCCGGAGACATTCTAATGTTAAAACCAACAATTTTCGCACCGGAATCTTCTGCCCGTTTAACATCACCTTCGGTAATATAACCAAGGCCCTTGCTGATAACTTTAACCTTAACTTTTTCATTATTTAATTTCAAAAGAGATTCTTCAATCGCTTCCGCGGAACCTAAGAAATCACTTTTAATAATAATATTTAATTTATTCGCTTTATCATCCGGATTTTCTTCGGAGGAAGAAGTAAAAATATCGGAGGCTTGAGAATCAATCTTAATTTTTTTAGTCTTAACTTTTTCGCCTTCGCCGACATTTAAAATATCACCGACCGCGGGAGAAATTTTTAGACCTAAAATCTTCGCTGGCTGAGAAGGGCCGGCCTCGGTAATGCTTTCACCTTTATAATTTTTTAAAGATTTAACCTTGCCATATATTACCTCATTAAAACATAATTGGTCGCCAACTCTTAAAGTTCCATTCTGAACTAAAATAGTTGCTAGCGGTCCAGCCGCTTTATCCATATTTGATTCAACAACCGTTCCGGCCGCGGCAGCGTCCGGGTTAGCTTTTAAACTAGTCGCTTCCGTTTCGGCTAATAATAAAACCATATCTAAAAGATCTTCAATGCCCGTTCCCTCTTTCGCCGAAATAGGCGCGCAAATTATTTTTCCGCCCCAATCTTCCGGAATAATATTTAACTGGGTAGATAATTCCTGTTTCACGCGATTAACATCGGCGGCTTCTTTATCAATTTTATTAATCGCCACGATATAAGGAATTTTAGCCGCTTCAATAATTTTAAAAGCTTCAATGGTCTGTTGTTTAACACCATCATCGGCGGCCACAACAAGAATAGCAATATCAGCTACCTTCGCACCACGACTGCGCATAGCGGTAAAGGCTTCATGGCCCGGAGTATCAATAAAAGTAATAACGCGATCTTTACGAGTAACCTGATAAGCACCGATGTGTTGGGTAATTCCACCGGCTTCACCGGCAATAACGTTAGTGGTTCTAATTGAATCTAGTAATTTTGTTTTTCCATGATCAACATGACCCATAACAACAATAACCGGAGGGCGGTCTTTTAAGTCTTTCTTATTCTCACCAGCAATAATATCAGCCAATTTACGGTCTTCTTTTTTATCTTCTTCTATTTCTTCCTTTACTAAAACCTGGACATCAAGGTTTAAATTTTCACCGATAATAGAAGCGGTATCAAAATCAATTTTTTCATTAATAGAGGTAAAAACGCCGTTTTTCATTAATTCGGCGAGAATTCGATTAACTGGGATACCGGCTACTTCAGCAAAAGTTCTAACGGTAATGACAGTTGGCACAAAGATAGTTTTCTTTTCTTTAGGTAAAACTTCGTCCTGTTTCTTCTTATTGGCTTCGTTTTTCTTCTGTTCCCATTCTCTTCTCAAATAAGGCCAGTCTTTTATAATCTTTTTAGCCGTATTATTATCAACCTTAATCGCTTTTTGCCCAATCGCAAAACCGAGCTGGGGCAACATATCGCGCAACTCTTGAGGGCTTATTCGTAAAATACGGGCTAATTCGGTTATATTCATAGGAGATTTTTAAAAAATTATTTAGTTTATTTTAAAAAAGCTTGATTTATTTCTTAATATTACTTTATTTTTTCGTTTTAGTCAACTAAAATCGGCTTAAAATTACGTTGACTATTTACAAAGAAAAAGAGGACAACCGTGTTTGGTTGCCCCCTTAAACTAAGATCTTACAGCTAATTTTTTAGCCTTTTAGTTTTTAATTTTTTCAACGCAGGAAAAGACACAGAAATCGGGAGGCCAAGCACCTAATCCCTTAATTGAAGCGGCGTCAATGCCCCAGCCATTACCACTCCAATACACGTTTACGACACGAAGAATGCCATTAATATCAAGAATGTAAAAAATATTAGACCACCCATTATTAAGCAGTCGTCCGTTTTCACCCTTGGCCTGACGCTTCATCATTGTAAAGAGCTCAAATAAAGTTGTTTTAGCCTTTTCATGGCCGCCAAGTTCCGCTAAAATTCTATTGTCAAATGAATTTTTATAGAGCTTCCGTCCCCAAACGAAACTACCCGGGAAAGGTTTTTCGGTTTTTTCCAAAAACCAGTTGATAAAACCACTACCAATAAATGAAATTTTAACTCCGGCTCTCTTGCTAATGTTAAAAACAAAATTGTCTTTAGCGACAAATTTACTAATCGTTCCCGGAACAATGCATGATGAAAAAGGATTACTGAGTATTGACGTTGTAGTCTCCTCAACACGTAATGATTCAAACATTTCTTGAGCCATGACATTATCCTTTGAGTTAATTATTTCTTGAATCAGCTCATCGGTAAAACCAGCCTTCTTTAGGACTAAAAAAAACTCATGCGCTTTGCCTATAAACGCACACATTTCATTAGTTACCATAACAATAGTTTTTGTAAGTTTTTAAATAACATTTTTTCGCACTACCCGGCGAAATTAGGAAACACTTTAATATTCAAAGTATTCAAATTATTCTACAATAAAGTCAGATTTGTGTCAATATCTTCCCAAACTCAAAAATTAATGCTAAAGTAAGCACATAAAAACATAATTTATTAATTAAATTTGTTTTTAGGAATTAGACAGAAAATTAAACACAGAATCCGGATATTAAAAATTATTTTAGGTTCAAGATTATTTATGTTCTATCGATTTTTTAAGCTCATATTAGACAAAAATCTTAAAGATAATAAATTTAGCTTCCTTAAATAAAGCCCCTTTTAAGTGCTTATTTTTTGTTAATTAAATATTTCGGTCGTTTACCGCTTTAAATTCCTAAAGACAATCCAATTTATATGCAGTACATTGCGTACGTGCTTTACTTGGTCTTAGCTATTGGCGGTTTTTTTATTGGTATCTGGTATTATAAGAAAAATGCGAGCCAGAAAGAAAATAATGCCACCCAAAGAGCAGAAAAGATCATCGGTGAAGCTAAGATTAAAGAAAAAGATTTAGTTCTCCATGCCCAGGACAAGGCCCTTCAAATCATTGAAGAATCAAAAAAAGAAGAGGCGGCCCGTCGTAACGAAATTAACAACCTGCAAAAAAGACTAGAACAGAGAGAAAATTCATTCTCGCAAAAACTTCTAGACTTACAGGAGAAGCAACAAAAATTATACGATAAAGTTACTGAGGTTCAAGAAATAAAAGAAAAAATTAAAACAATTAAAGAAGAGCAGGAACAAAAGCTTGAAGAGCTAGCTAAATTAAGCAAGGACGATGCTAAAAATATTCTTTTAAAGAATATTGAAGATAAATGCGCCGAAGACTTGATGGTTAGAATAAATAAGTTAGAAAACGATTCGGAAGACGCTATTAACGAAAAGGCTAAAGATTTCTTAGCGCTAGCCATGCAAAGAATGGTTTCGGCTTATACGGTTGAGCTTACAACCACCACTGTTGATCTTCCTAATGATGAAATGAAAGGTAGAATTATCGGTCGTGAAGGCAGAAATATTAAAGCGATTGAGCAGATGACCGGCGTTGAAATCATTGTTGATGATATGCCTAATGCGATTACTGTTTCCGGCTTCTCTTTAATCCGCCGCCATATTGCTAAGAAGACTTTAGATTATTTAATAAAAGATGGAAGAATCCATCCGACAAAAATTGAAGAGGCAGTTGAAAACGCGAAAAAAGATATTGCGATTGATATTAAAAAAGCGGGTGAAGAAGCGATGTACGAAGTTGGTATTACCGGCTTTGATCCTAAATTAGTTCAGATTATCGGCCGTTTAAAGTATAGAACTAGTTATGGCCAAAATGCACTGCGTCATTCCGTTGAGGTTGCTCATCTTTCGGCAATGTTAGCCGAACAATTAGGAGCTGATGTAACTCTTGCAAAAAAAGGCGGATTACTTCATGATATTGGTAAGGCGGTTGATCACGAAGTTCAAGGTAATCATACTGAGATTGGTCGTGATATTGCTCGTAAATTTAATTTACCGCCAGAAATTATTGCGCCGATTGAAACTCACCACGAAGATAAACCAGCAACCTTAATTTCCGTTATCGTTAAGGTGGCTGATGCAATTTCTTCCGCTCGTCCGGGCGCCCGTTCCGATAATTACGAAAATTATATTCACCGTCTTGAAGAGCTTGAAAAGATTGCGACTTCTTTTGAAGGAATTGATAAGGCTTACGCTATTCAGGCTGGCCGCGAAGTTCGCGTTTTCGTTCAACCGGAAATGATTACTGACTTACAGGCTCATGAATTAGCCAGAGATATTGCCAAAAAGATTGAAACTGAGCTAAAATATCCAGGAGAGATTAAAGTTAATGTTATTAGAGAAATGCGCGTCACCGAGTTCGCTCGTTAGTAATAAAAATTTATTAGTTTGATTAATTCTCATTCTAATTATAAAAATATGAACAAAGTACAACTCATCGACAAAATTTACAAAGACGTCGAAGGGCTAAGCAAAAAACAAGCGGAAAAAATGATTGATGTTTTAACCGACACAATCGTTGAAGAATTAAAAAATGATCACGAAGTAACTATTGCTGGCTTCGGAACATTTTTATCTCGCGTCCGCTACTCTCGCGGTGGTGTTAACCCACAAAAGCCAAGCGAGAGAATCACAATCCCGGCCGTTAAGGTTGCTAAATTTAAAACCGGCTATCATTTAAAGCAGGCTTTAAAAGGTAAGAGATAATTAAATAAAATATCCAAGTAAAAACACTTCCTTTTTTAAGGATGTGTTCTTGCGCTCGTAGCTCAACTGGATAGAGCACTTGGCTTCGGACCAAGGGGTTGTGGGTTCAAATCCTGCCGGGCGCACATTGTCTTGCAGACGCCCGAAAGGATAGACAAAAATACAAAATGGCTGGGTAGCTCAGCTGGTTAGAGCGTAGCACTCATAACGCTAAGGTCGAGGGTCCGAGCCCCTCCTCAGCCACAAAAGATGAAAGCACAAAAAATATGAAAAAAATTATTTGTACAATCTTACTATTAATTTTTGGACTATTCGGGTTTTTTGCGAAGGCAGAAAATATTAAATATGATTATGATGATATAGAGGTAAGATATGCCGCCGAATTCACCGCTAATCCGCAAACTGAATACTTTCAAGCTAATAACTGGATAGTTTCTATAGCCGGAGGAATCGGCAAACCAATTCAGGTTGTTTATGGGATAGTAGACTTAAAGAAAAATGGCGAAACACAATTGTCTGAAGAATTTATTAAAGTTAGTGGTGAAGGTGGATCGGAAAGATTCTTAATTAATAGTGCATCATACGAGTATTATTCAGAAGGAAACTACAAAAATATACGTTCACTATTCTGGTCGGCAAAGAAATTAATAGACAATACGGTAGTAAAAGATTTTACCCCGCCGATTAAATCTATCGTATTAGCCCGTGAATTTGACGAATCCCAAAATCTTAAAACCATAGCCCTTTCCTTTTCGCGTGAATTTACTAAAGAATACGCAACTGCTAATTTTCACAGTGAAGTATTAACTGATAATATATATTTATCCGATCCCCAAACCTTTAATCAACGCGGGGTGCCAACGTCAATTGTTTCACCATCAGAAAACCAAATACGCAATCAAGCCGATATTTCTAATCCCAGCAATTCAATTAATGTTCCGGCTCCTGAAATTTCAAACTAGAAAAAAAATATGAAAAAAAATATTATACTCATACTGCTCTTTATACTTCTGATAATAATCATCGTTTTTTTCATTATTGGCAAAAATCGTCTCAAGCAGCCAGATGTAACTAATAATCCTGTTAACCAAACTGCTGATTTAGCAACAAGTGTTGCTAGCAGCTCAAATAAACAACAGTTATCAAATAATGCTATGAATGATATAGAATCGGCTATTAAGGAAAAGCTAAAGAATTAATTTTATTTTGATTTATTATTGACAATATTTTTTTAATGTTTACAATGTAAATATTGACTATAAGTCATAATGCGCTGTTAGCTCAGTTGGTAGAGCGGCTCCCTCTTAAGGAGATGGTCGCTGGTTCGAATCCA
>CAIVBF010000010.1 GCA_903904095.1 uncultured bacterium
AGCAGCAACTTAAACGAAGAATTACAGATTAGAACATTGCTTTATACTAATTTTAATAATTACTTAACTCTCCTTTTATCCAGAACCGACGAAGAAACAGCTCTTACATTTTTACAGAATTTTCAAGCAGCCCCGGAAGATAAGCGTCTGGAACTTGTCGGTAAAACTATTAACAAACCAATAGACATAATAGTTAATAATTTCGTAGAATTATTTAAGCGTAAAATTAAGTAATTTTTAATCAATAATATGGATAAAATAGATATCCTAAAATTTTTTAGAGGCAACAAGGCTCCAGAACATTTAGAAAAAATGGATGATCCAGAATTAGACAAATTTAACAAGGCGGAAAAGGAGAGCCATGTTAAAGAAAAAGAGGCCGTGCCGACCGCTAAAACCAGAGCCGAAGAAGAACAAATAGAATTTGATTTACGTCTACGCGATTTAAACATGGCTGCCGCTGAGATGAGAAAACATAATGAAAATTCAGAGGGCGGGCCAGAGGAAGAGATAACCGAAGAAATATTTGAGAATATCATGAAGATGCCGGTTAGTGACTTTATGGAATATGCTAATGGTGGCGAAAATATTAAAGAACCAAAACTTAGGAGCGTTCACGACCAAGTTTCAGGCGTTATTGATGGCGAATTTAATGAGGAGTATAAGGGTAGTCGCTTTAGACAAGTAATGAATAAACCAATAACTAAAGTTTTCTTTGCGGCATTTTGTTTATGGTTAAAGTTTGGTGTTGTTACCGCTAAGGCACACGAGACAATCGTTAAAGATAAGGTGCTTCCTGGGACAGAAACGAAGGCGCCTGATCTTGGTGGCAAGGACCCGGAAGCCAATAAGACTAATAATGCTTATAAGATTGACTCTAAAAACCCTCTCTTAGATAGAAGTAATCTTGGAGACTCTAAGTCTGACCACGAGAACGCCAAGACTTCAATTGAAAGTTTAAAACAAGTTTCTACTCTTGATATACTACAGAGTTTTGAAACTGATAAGGCTAATATTTCCAAAGCTGATTCCCTAGATATTACCAATAAAATTCATAGCTTCTTAGATAAAATTAATACGCATAATATTAAAGATTTTAAAGAAGCCAGAAAAATAATTGAGGTTTCTAGCGACGAAAGAGCAACTAAATTTGGAGCGGAAGACAAAAAAGCGGCTCCAACCTTAGAAAACAATAAGTTCTTGTCTGAAAAGAGAGCAGAAAAAGGGACTAAGATAGCCGAATCTGCCTTCAAAACTCATGATTATTCTAAATCCGATCTTCCGGCCAAAGACGTCAAAGAAATGCAGAATACAAAAATTGAGACTAAAATACCAGACAAAGGTTTTACTAAGATAACTGAGCTCAATAAAATAAATCCGGAAACCGGAAAAATATATACCGAAAAAGATGTGGAGGGCATGAAGACAAGTAATGATGCGAAGGTTAAGGCTTTATATAATGATTTGCTTAAAGAATGCCGTTACGCCAAAATTAATTTAATGGTTGAATCGGCCTTCCAAAGAGTTAACCAGGGCGACAGACTGCTTCTTTTCGTTGATAAAACCATATCAACGGAATACACGACGAATCATATGGCCGATAAGTTTCAGGAAAGAGGGCTAGAAGAAAATAGTAAAGGTAATATCGCTAAAGTTGATTTAGTTTATTACAATGATGCTGCCAGTCCGGTTAAACATTTACCGAACATCTTGGCGGCAGCCGACGATTTGAGACATAATAATACTAAACAAGGATCAATAGAAAATCCTTTTAAATCAAGTATAAATTATCTAAAAAATTTAGTTAATGAAGACAAGGAGACAGAAAAAAAAGGAGGCGAAGTTGAAGATCACCGCGAAGCTATTTACACTACCGACGAAGGGCTCCAAGAAGCGCAACATATATTTGAAGCGGCTGAATTACTTAAAGAAGCTCAT
>CAIVBF010000011.1 GCA_903904095.1 uncultured bacterium
AAGTCAGATAGTCTTTTCATTTCTATGTTAGTTTTTAGGTTTGATTTTTAAAGAACATATATTTTTAACATGTTATTTTATTTAAGTCAAATATATCATTTTAATAAATCTTTAACAAATATACTTTATATTTTTTTATTTATTTTATGTGCTATAATAATTTTTATAAAATATTAAACTTTTCATACTGTAAGTTTATTAAAAAGATTTAAATTAATTATAAAATAATATTATGGCTCAAGCATTACCCGATGTTTTTAAACGTATCCAAGATAAGAAGAAAGAACAGCGCGAATTAAAGGCGATGTATCGCGACGCTCTATCTGTTAACGGCGAATACCAAACAATTGTTGAAGAGTTAGAAGCTTTAAAGATTAAGAAAAAGAAAGCGGAAGCGACTGTTCAAGCTGACTTTAAATCAGAATTTGATAAGCTAGAAGGTCTAAAATTAAATATTGCCGGCGATAATCAATTATTAAGCGATTTGGCCATGGCGCAATTAACGAGCGGGGAAACGGTTAAGATTGTTGATGAAAATAAGGTTGAGTATGAGCCGATATTCACGGTTAGATTCAAGAAGATGTAATTAAGCGATAAGTGTCTTATATCAAAAAACAAGCTCAAAAAGCTTGTTTTTATGTGCCGCGAGAGGGACTCGAACCCTCATGAAGTCTCCCCCACACGAGTTTGAGTCGTGCGTGTCTACCAGTTCCACCATCGCGGCTAAAAGTTGATTACGAATATTAGTATAATAAATAAAGTATCAATTGTCAAAAGGTTTTTTTTGCTTTATAATAATTTTATAAAGAACTATTTTCTTAAATATATATGGGCAAAATTATTGCCATCGTTAACCAAAAAGGCGGGGTTGGTAAGACAACCACCGCTGTTAACTTATCGGCTTATTTAGCGCACCTAGGGCGCCGTGTTTTGCTTGTTGATACAGATCCTCAGGCGAACGCCACTTCCGGGTTAGGACTTGATCATAAGAACATGGAGGCCGGTGTTTATGAAGCTTTAATCGGCAAAAAATCAATTAATGAGATTATTAAGAGAACGGTTCAAAACGGCCTTAAAGTTGCTCCGGCAACAATGTCTTTGGCGGGAGCGGGGATTGAGTTAGTTGATCTTGATAACCGCGAATTTCGCCTGTCCTATATTTTAGAAGAGGTTCGGGCGGATTATGACTATATTATTATTGACGGCCCGCCTTCTTTAGGGCTCCTGACGATTAATAGTCTTGTGGCTTGCGATGAGGTTTTAATTCCGATTCAGAGCGAATATTTCGCTCTTGAAGGCTTAAGTCAGTTACTAGAGACGATTAGTTTAGTGCAGAATAATTTAAAACCTAGTTTAGGAATTATGGGTGCCGTTATTACAATGTTTGATAAGCGTAATAAATTGTCGGAAGCGGTTATGGAAGAGCTTTATAAGTACTTCCCAAATAGAATTTTCCGGTCAATAATTCCGCGGACGGTTCGTCTTGCCGAAGCACCAAGTTACGGCCGATCAATTTTGCAATACGACGCCAAATCAAAGGGCGGAAAATGTTATGAGAATTTAGCTAGAGAAGTAATGAGTTTAGAAAAATAAAAAATATAATTTAGATATTTTAAGTAAAAATATATGCCTAGTGGATTGGGCCGAGGACTCGGCTCTTTAATTCCGAAAAAAACGATGTCGTACGGTCAAAATCCGTATAGCAATAATGTTAGCGAGGAGGATTTAACCATGACAAGCGTTTTTAATGATCAAGACAGAATTTTAAGAGTTGATCCAAGTCGTATTGATATCAACCCGCAACAGCCCCGAACTAGTTTTTCTGAATCAGCTCTGAACGATTTAGCGGAATCTATAAAACAACACGGAATTATTCAGCCGCTAGTTGTTACTAAAAAAGGCGATAGATATGAATTAATTGCCGGTGAGAGAAGACTAAGAAGTTCAAAACTTTTAGGTTTAACTGAAGTCCCGGTTATTGTCCGTGAAGAAAAAGAACAAAAAAAATTAGAAATTGCTTTAATTGAAAATTTACAGCGGGAAAATTTAAATCCGCTAGAAACCGCGCGGGCTTATCAGCGATTAATTGATGAATTTAATATTACTCAGGAAGAAGCGGCTAAAAAACTTGGTAAAGCTAGATCCAGTATTGCCAACGCTATGCGTTTATTGAGCTTGCCATTAGAAATTCAAGAAGCTTTAGTGGGTGGAAAGATTTCTGAAGCGCACGCTAAGTATTTACTAGGTCTTGATGACGAAGTTAAACAACTAAATATTTTTAAAAAAATATTACGTCAGAATTTGACCGTCGCTGAGACTGATAAAGAAATTAAGCGCCTCGGAGGAACGAAATCCGCTAAACAAAAGGATTATAGCGATAAAGCCAAAGAAGAAGAATTAAATGAATACTTTAGCACTAAAGTTGAGATTAAGCGTCGCGGTAAGGGCGGCCAGTTAGTAATTGATTTTTTCAGTGAAGATGAGCTTGGTGAAATATTAAGAAAAATTAAGAAATAAGAAGTTAGAGTTGAATTAAATTTTAAAAGTTACCTATAAAAAATGTCTTTTGTTCACCTCCATAATCATAGTCATTATTCCTTACTTGACGGGCTTACTAAGCTTGACGAGATGGTTAACTATGCCAAAGAGCAGGGTTCTCCGGCGATTGCCTTAACTGACCACGGTTCAATGTATGGAATTATTGAATTTTATCAAAAAGCAAAAAAGGCAGGGATTAAACCGATTCTCGGAGTTGAAACATATGTTGCACCTAATTCGCGACATGATAAAAATACTCGTGAAGATGGTCGGGGAAACCATCTTATTTTATTAGCTAAGAATAATGTCGGTTATCAGAACCTAATTAAATTAATCTCGGCCGCTCATTTAGAGGGATTTTATTATAAGCCGAGAATTGACTGGGAAATTTTAAAAGAACACCATGAAGGGCTTATTGCTTCAACCGCTTGTCTGGCCGGTGAAATTCCTCGTTTGATTAGAGCCGATAAATTAGCCGAAGCAAAAAAAAGAATTCTTGAATATAATGAATTATTCGGACAGGATAATTTTTATTTAGAATTAATGGATCATCCCGAGCTTGAAGATTTAGTCAAGGTTAATGATCAGCTTATCAAATTTTCTAAAGAATTAAATATTCCACTCGTTGCGACAAACGATACTCATTATTTTAAAAAAGAAGACGCGGAAGCACAGGACATCTTACTTTGTCTGCAAAATAAAAAGAAAAAAACAGATACTGATCGGATGACCATGATTGGTCATGGCGACTATTCTTTACGCTCTAATTCGGAAATGATTGCGGCCTTTGCTCATGTTCCGGAGGCAATTGAGAACACTTTGAAGATTGCGGAAATGTGCGATGTTGAAATTGAACTTGGTAATATTCAGTTACCATTTTTTGAAGTGCCTAAGGGTTATGACGGAAATTCCTATTTAAGGGAGTTGAGTGAAGAGGGAATTAGCAAACGTTATCCTAAGGCTAGTCCGGAAGAGTTGATAAAAGTTCAAGAAAGACTTGACTATGAATTATCGGTTATAACAAAAATGGGCTGGCCCTCATACTTTTTAATTGTGGCCGATTTTATTAACTGGGCGAAGAATAATAAAATTGTTGTCGGTCCGGGCCGTGGTTCGGCGGCTGGCTCAATTGTTTGCTATTTAACAGGAATAACTAACCTTGATCCTTTAAAGTATGATTTACTTTTTGAACGTTTCTTAAATCCAGAAAGAATCTCCATGCCTGATATTGATATGGATTTTGCCGATGCTCGCCGAGCCGAGGTTATAAATTATGTTGAAACTAAATACGGAAAAGATCATGTCGCTCAGATTATTACTTTTGGAACAATGGCAGCGCGCGCTTCAGTCCGTGATGTTGGTCGCGTTTTAGATGAACCTTATGAATACTGCGATAAGATTTCAAAAAGTATTCCGATGTTTACGAAATTAGACGAGGCTTTAAAAACAGTCCCAGAACTTAAGGAAATGTATTTGAATGAACCGGCCGCTAAAAAAATTCTTGATTATGCCAAAAGATTAGAAGGAGTTGCCCGCCATTCCTCAACGCATGCCTGCGGTGTTTTAATTACCGATAAACCATTGACCGACTATGTGCCTATCCAGTACGCCTCTTCGGCCGATAAGAGTGTTATCTCACAATATTCGCTTCACCCGATTGAAGATCTCGGTTTATTAAAGATGGACTTCCTGGGCTTAAAAAATTTAACAATTATTGAATCGGCTTTAAAGATTATTAAAAATACGCGCGGCTTAGAAATTGATATTGATGAAATTCCTCTAGACGATCAGGCGACTTTTAAATTATTTCAAGATGGCGAGACGACCGGTGTATTTCAGTTTGAATCATCGGGGATGAAAAGGTATTTACGGGATTTAAAACCAACTGTCTTTGAAGATATAATCGCTATGGTTGCTTTATATCGTCCGGGGCCCATGGAATGGATTCCGGACTATATTAACGGAAAGCATGGCAAAAAAGTTGTTTACCTGCATCAAAAGCTCGGGCCTATTTTAGAAAAAACTTATGGTGTTGCCATTTATCAGGAGCAGGTTATGCAAATTGCGCGTGACTTGGCCGGCTTTACTATGGGCCAAGCTGACGTGCTTAGAAAAGCGATGGGTAAAAAAATTGCCGCCTTGCTGGCTGAACAAAAAGAAAAATTTATTGAGGGTTGTGTTAAAAACGGAATATATAAAGAATTAGCGGAAAAAGTTTTTTCTTTTATTGAGCCTTTTGCCGGCTATGGTTTTAATCGCAGCCATGCGGCCTGCTATGCTTTAATCGGTTATCAAACCGCCTATCTTAAGGCACACTGGCCGGTTGAATTCATGGCCGCCCTGCTTAGTTCTGATCAGGGCGATTCTGATAGAGTCGCAATTGAGATTGAAGAGTGCCGTAATATGGGTATTAAAATAATGGCCCCGGATATTAATGAATCATTCGCTTCTTTTACGGTTGTTACTCCAGGAACGAAAGAAAATATAGCGGTAGATAAAAATGCGAAGATTGATACGATTCGCTTTGGACTAAATGCGATTAAAAATGTCGGTGCCCATATTGTTGAGATGATTATTCATGAACGGAAAGAGAATGGGCCATATCTTAATATTTTTGATTTATTAGAAAGAATTACTGATCGCGATTTAAATAAAAAATCATTAGAAAGTTTAATAAAGAGCGGTGCCCTTGATAATTACGAAGAAAGGGGAAAGTTATTAGCTAACACGGAAAGACTCCTTAATTTGAATCGCGAGATTGCTAAAAATAAAGACAATAAACAAACTAGTTTATTCGCGGATTTGCCGGTAGCCGCTAGTTCAAATAGTTTAACCTTAAATGATGCTCCGCCGGCCGAGCAAAACGAAAAATTAATTTGGGAGAAAGAATTGCTCGGTCTATATGTCAGTGAACATCCTTTTAATTTTTTCAGAAAATATTTAAATAATTATGCAATTCCGCTCGCTCTTCTAAAGTCGCATAAGGGCGACGATAGAATTATCACGGCTGGCGTTATTTCAACCATCAAAAAAATATTAACGAGAAAAGGGGAATCAATGCTTTTTGTAAAAATTGAAGATGCTCTATCGGCAGTTGAACTTCTTATTTTTCCTCGTCTTTTAAAAGAGAGTTCAGCGATTTGGCAGGCTGGCAGCACTATTATTTTAGAAGGGAATGTTTCAGAAAAAGATCAAGAGTCTAAAATACTTGTTAATCGGGTAATGCTTTTAAGGGAGGCGGAGCCGCAGAAATCGGTTGATGAGTTTAAAAAGATTATTTTAGAAGGCGGCCCGGCTAAGAATCGTTCCTTTTACCGAAAAGATTATTCCTCCGAAAAGAGTAATTATCAAGAAACAAAAAGAGAGGAGCCACACGCGAGCCCGATGAAATCCAGCGCCAATCCTTTAAAAATAATTTTTTTAAACGATTTGAATGCGGTTGACTTAGAAAAATTAAAAAAATGCTTCGCTGATTTTAGCGGCGAAGAAGAAGTTTACTTTAAAGTTATTGATAACGGCAAGGCCAAAATAATTAAAACGGCTTATCGCGTTGATAATAATATAAATCTCATTCAAAGATTAAAAACAGATTTTGTTGATATCTTGAAAATTGTTGAGAATTAAAAAATCTGTTATAATAAAATAAAGTTTTGCTTCATTTATTTTTTATTAATTTTTTAATTGATTAATATGCCGCGCAC
>CAIVBF010000012.1 GCA_903904095.1 uncultured bacterium
GGCCATTTAATTGATAGCTGTTATCAGTTAATTGATGATATCAGTATTGATATTAACGAAACAGAGGAGCTAATATTCTCCGGTAATCAAAAGGAGTCAGTTAAAAGAATTCTAACCTTACGTCGCAATATTGTTAATATCCGAAAAACAATGCAAAATCATAAAAATATTTTGCAAAAATTAATGGAAATGAAAAGCAGTCTAGTTGAGAAAGACTCAATTAAAAAATACTATACTGGGCTAGTTGAACATTCTAAGCGAATTTGGGAGATGCTTGATAATCAAAAAGAAATGATTGAAGTTTTAAATAATACAAACGAGTCCCTACTTAATGACAGAATGACTAGTATAATGAAAACTCTAACTATTTTTTCGGTTATCGTCTTGCCTCTTAATCTTCTAGCCGGTACTTTTGGGATGAATGCGAAATATATGCCGCTTGTTAATGGTGCGTATGGTTTTTGGGTAATTATTGCGATAATGTTTTTCTGTTCGCTCATCATGCTTATTATATTTGAGAGAAAACGCTGGCTTTAAATGCCTTAAATCTAAAATTTAGCTAAAATTAGCAATATTTAACAGACTCTGAGTCTAAAAAATCAGGGTCTGTTTTTTAAGCAGATTTCCTGCCATATTCCTTGACAAATTGTTTATAATATATTATAATAATTTATCAATCTATATTGATAAATATAAGATATAACTTTATGAAGATTGCCTTTATTGGGCAAAAAGGAATACCGGCTAAGAATGGTGGCGTTGAAAGATACGTTGAAAGCTTAGCAACTAAACTGATTAATCTTGGTCAGACGGTTTTTGTGTATAATCGCTTTGATTATTTGCCAAATAGAATTTCTAATTTTAAGGGAGTAAATATTATCAATAAAAGATATATCCCTGGTAAAAATATTGCTAACATAACTCATACTTTTTTATCAGTTTTAGATGTTTTAAAACGTGATGTTGATGTTATTCATTTTCAGGGGATCGGACCTTCTCTTTTATGCTGGTTGCCGAAATTATTAAAACCAAAAATTAAAATCGTCGGAACTTTACATAGCTTTGATTATGGTAATAATAAATGGGGCGGCTTTGCTAAATTCATGTTACGTAATGGCGAGAAATTAATGTGCCGATATGCTGATGAAGTTATTGTTTTAACTGTTTTTATGCGCGACTATATTAAAACGAAATATAATCGCGACGCGATCGTTGTTCCGAATGGAGCAGATTTATATGAAGATACGGCCAGCGATAAAATTGCCGCTTGGGATTTAAAAAAAGGTGAATATATTTTAAGTGTTTCCCGAATCATCAAATTAAAGGGCTTGCAGTATCTAATTGCCGCTTATAAGAATTTAGCCACTGATAAAAAATTAGTGATTACTGGAGATGGCGAATACCTAGAAGAACTGAAAAAAATTGCCGGGACTGATAGTCGTATTATTTTTACTGGCAATCAAAATAATGAGACTCTTGATCAGTTATATGCTAACGCTTATTTATTTGTTCAATCCTCGGAGATGGAAGGCTTATCAATTGCTTTATTAGAAGCTATGGCCCATAAAGTTCCCTGCTTAGTCAGTGATATTAGTGCTAACATGGAGGCAATTA
>CAIVBF010000013.1 GCA_903904095.1 uncultured bacterium
ACTTAATCAATAAATACTATATTTTCACCATTTTTATTTTCTTTTATCTTAATAAGAAGCGCTAAACCGGCACCGATTAGAACAATTAGAGACGAAATATGGAATACAGTTGAGTAAGCCAAGACCTGTGCCTTTAATATAATCAGAGAAACAAATTGGCCGACAATGGTCGGATCGCTTGAATGTAAGATACTATTATTAGCTAGGTTTAAAACATTAGTTTTTGTCGCGCTTGATAAAATAGTACCAAAAAGAGCAATTCCGAAAGCACCAGCAATATTTCTAACTAACGCTAAAATAGAAGAGGCAATACCGACTTCGTTTTCTGGGACAATTGAAGCAATCAAACTTGTTCGCTGAGCCATCCCGAAACCCAAACCAAAAGCCATGACACTTAAAGGAATAATAATATCCCAGATTGTTGACTTTGGATCAAGAAAGGAAAATAAAAATAAACCAATCGCTGCTACAAAAGTACTGGCCGCAATAATATAGCGCGGCTGAATTTTACCGGCAAAATGCCCGCCCAAGGGAGATGAAACCATCATCATAAACGCCATAGGCATAAATAATAACCCGGTTTGCGTCGCATCAAGCCCTAAATAAGTTGAAGCAAATATTGGAATTAAAAATATTCCACCCATCATCCCCATAAATACCACAAAATTATTCATTAGCGTATTTACAAAAGTACCCATCTTAAAAAATTTAAAATCAATAATCGGCTCCGAAATATTTTTTTCTACGCGATAAAAAATAAGAGAAAAAATTATCATGCAGGCATAGGCCATAAAACTATTAAGAGAAAGCCAGCCCCAGTCTATTCCTCTGTCTAAAACAAGCACAAGGGCTGAAAGCGAAATGCCTAATGTGATCGCTCCCCACCAATCAAAAATTACTGTTTTCTTCTCCGATACCGATTCCTTAATATATACTAAAGCCATTATTAAGCCAATAATTCCAACCGGTAGATTTATTAAAAAAACCGAGCGCCAACTAAAATTATCAATTAGAGGTCCGCCGATTAAAGGTCCAAATACGGCTGCCGCCGCAAAAGAAGCTGACCATAAACCAAGAGCTTGGGTCCGTTGTTTGCCGGCCGGAAAAGTAACCGCGATAATAGCCATAGCGGTCGGATAGTCAGCCGATCCGGCAATCGCCTGAATAATCCTAAAAACAATCATTGAGCTTAAATTCCAGGCTAAGCCAGCCAAAACTGAACCTAAAATAAAAATTACAAAACCTAAAACATAGACCTTCTTGCGTCCGATAGTATCGCCGAGCTTACCCCAAATCGGTACAAATATAGCATTAGCTAAAATATAGGCCGTCGCGATCCAGCCGGCCGAAGAGACGGTGATCCCAAAATCTTGGATGATTTTAGGCAAAGCTAAATTAACAATTGTCTGGTCAAGGCGACCCAAAAATGTCCCGACAATAACCGTGACAAGAACTAGCCATTGATGATTCGGAACTAATGGTTTTTCTGACATATTTATTTATAAATCCAAGCCTTGGCCGACATTCCATTTAACAATTCCGGATAATCATTATATTTTACTTTAACCGAAAAATTCTTCTGATCTCTTTTGTCGGAAATAGAAAATACAACCGATGACTGATCGGATGTTTGAGAAATTTCTTCAACCGTCCCGGAGAATTCCTTAGAATCATAGGCATCAACTGTAAAGACAACTTTTTGACCAGCATTAATTAAACTTAAGCCTTTATTTTCCGCTACATGAACAATTAGCCTTAAATCATCAGGATTTATCATAGTCACGACTGGCTCGCCTGGTGTAAATAATTTTCCGACCTGATCACTAATCTTAACAACAACACCGTCTTGTTTAGCAACAACTAAATTAGATTGATCCAATATTGCCACTGTTTGATTTGCCAAAACCTTATCGCCGTCTTTTACTAATATTTTTTGTAATACACTGGGCTGATTAACACTAAGATTAATAAGCGGGGCAAAAATTTCCGCTTTATCGCTATATACTCTCTGGCTTATTGTATACCAATAATAGCCGCCGATAGTTATTACTAAAATTGAAAATACTATTAATATCCGTTTGATCTTTGCGGGGCTAAGATTGAAACGTGAAAAAATATTCGGAGATTTTTTTTCTTTAATATCATCAGCTTCAATTGATTCGTTTTCTTTTTGATTTTCCATATAATTAGATAGCCTTTTTAATATATTGATTAACTTTATTCATTTTTTTCTCAAGATGATTAGCTAGTTCTTTTAGCTTATCAATTTTAGTAAGAACAACAACACCATTATCTAAACCAAAAACAAGAAGTTTGTCCCCTTCCTTCCAACTCATCTTTTTTCTTGTCTCCATTGGAATAACTAACTGCCCCTTTTTACCGATAGTCGTTGAACCAAAAAATTTATCAAGATTTTTCATATTTATTTTATTAATTATATCCTACAAGTAGGAAATGTTAGTAAATGCATTATATTATTAACAAGAATAATAGTCAAGAGTATTGATGGATTAGCTTAATTAATTTCTGTATTAGGTATATCATACCTATATAATAACCTAAAAAAAATATTAAGCTAAAAATATGCCTAAAAATAAAAAGATGCCAGCTCTGTTTATCGGTCACGGCTCGCCTGAAAATGCTTTTGAATTAAATGAATTTAGTAAAACCTGGAAAGAAATAGCCTCTCTATTTCCTAAGCCTGAAGCGATAATAGTTATTAGCGCCCATTGGACAAACCACATGAGCGATAAAGTTAATAAGACTTCAATTGTTACGGTTGAAAAACCCGAGACTATCCATGATTTTTATGGTTTCCCTGAAAGCTTTTATGAATTTTTTTATAACTCCCCGGGAAACCCAGAATTAGCCAAGAAACTTATTAAACTTGTAAAAACCGTAAATATTGAAGGAACAAATGATTGGGGCCTAGATCACGGCGCTTGGTCGGTACTCGCCCAAATGTATCCAGAGGCAAATGTTCCTGTCTTACAAATAAGTATTGATGAAAACTTAAGCACAAAAGAAATGTTTGAAATAGGTAAAGAATTAGCTAAACTCCGCGATGAAGGTGTTTTAATTATAGGAAGCGGCAATGTGGTACATAACTTAAGAGAAGTAAACTGGAATGGCAGTGCTTATGAATGGGCAAGCGAATTTGATAAATTTATTAAAATGGCGCTTGAGAAAAAAAATTATGATTCTATAATCAACTTTGAGAAACACCCCCTTGTTAATTTAGCCCTCCCAACAGTTGAACATTTTCTGCCACTTCTATATATTATCGGATCATCCGATGAAGAAACTCCAGAATTTTTCTGTGAAAAAATATTTGCCTCTTCAATTTCTATGCGTTGTGTCGCTTATGGAATAAAATAAAAAATCAAATAATATAAAAAAGCTGTCCATTTTTTTAATGAAACAGCTTTAGAGATATAATCTTGTTGATATTGCAATTATTGCTTTCAACGTGGGTTAACCAATCGCGGCCTTCTTGGCTTTTTCCGCTAGACCTTTTTTTATTACCTTATACTGAGTAATCCCTGCTAAATTGTTTAATGTTAGCAAGTGAGGCGTGAGATGAAACAACTCGGTTATTTTTGCCATAGGATAGCTCAAAATAGACATCCTATAAATCTTTTTGGCCGAAGGGAGCGCTTCTTGAGTTTTGTCGTAAATCCGAATATTTTTAAAACCAATTTCTTCAAGCAGCTCCTTAAATCTGTGTTCAGAGGCTAAATTTGGCAAAGCCATCCCCTCTAAAAAAGCGTTGAAATCTTTTTTTTCCTTATCATTTTCTGCACTCCTTAATAGAAATCCATCATCAACGACTAAACGGCCACCGCTTTTTAGCACTCTATGCGCTTCTCGCAAAAAATCTTTTTTATCATCCGCATGGCAAACACTTTCAACCGCCCAGACGACATCAAAAGACTTATCACTAAAACCTGAATTTAAATAATCTCTTTCATAAAAATTCACATCTCGTTCAACATTGTTTATCCGAGATAATCTCTGGGCTTCTTTAACTTGTTGTTTGCTTATAGTAATGCCAACGACTTTAACATCATAATTCTTCGCTAGCCAGATAGCGCTTCCCCCGACTCCGCAACCAGCATCTAAAATAATATCACTTTTTTTAATATCAGCTATTTTTGCTAAAAATTTATTAACATTTAATAAGGCCTCTTGATGATTCCTAACACTCTCGTCCCAAAAGCCATAGTGAACAGAATTACTATTTTTATGATAAAAAAATCTGTAAAAAGGCAAAGTGTAGTCGTAGTATTTTATAATAGTCTCTTTGTTCATAAATTAATTTGTAATGGTGAAAGATAGAACACTAATTAAACTTCCAACTTTATAACTCCGCTATATTTCTCGTTAAAAATTTTCCCGGAATATTTAGGCAAGGGTTTCAGCTCCGCTATTGGATCTTTTTCGGAAAATGAGAAGAATATTTTTGAGTTAAAATTCTTTTTTAATAAATCATCGGCAAACTGGCATTTATCTAGATCACCGGAGAAAATAACTAGTTTTAAATTCTTCACAGCTTCAAATAGCTTTTGACTATATGAATCTATGTTTTTTATTAGGACCACTCTTTGCGGTAAATCTGGTGTATTTTTAATAATATCAATAAAATCATCTTCACTTTCGGAATCAATAATTAGAGCATTATCCAGATTAGCGCCAACCTGGTCCCTAAACTCCTCCTTAGCCGCTGGATGAGCAGAAAATAAAATTACTTTATGCCCATTTTTTAATAGATTAACTAATAGACAGATGGTAAAAAAAGATGAGCCCGTCTTTTCCCTGCCAGAAATTAAAATAGGCAAATCATTTAACGAAAAATCAATTTTTTTATCATCTAATAGTATGTTCATATTATTTAAGCATTTTATAAAACACGCTCATATTATTTTCTAATTTGCATGACTCCAAATAACCCATCTTTTTGTAGAATCCGTAAGCCGTATTTTTGTATCTCTCGGCGCTTCTAATGAATAATTCTGTATGACCAATCCTCTTAGCTTCTTGCTCTAAAAATTTTATCATTTGCTTACCAACGCCTTCGCCATGATGGCTATTATCAATATAAAGTATTTTTATCTCTCCTGGATTTTTAGACTTAGCGAGCGGTAATATAATAG
>CAIVBF010000014.1 GCA_903904095.1 uncultured bacterium
ATTAGACAGACAAAAACAAAGTTATAGTCAGAACAATCAAAATATAAGAAAAGATTTTGAACAAGATAGAAATTCCGGATTTCGGGCGCAAGGGAATATAAATAACATTTTAAAATAATTTAAAATATTTTTAAAAAGTAATTTAACAAATAGCCCACGAAGGAGGGGTTCATAAATGAGAAATCTATTAATTGTTTTAATTATCATCGCTTCGGCGACGAGTTCTGTCGCGCAAAATGGTATTGCGCGCAACGCCAACGTATCTTTGTTCTCAGGATATCTCCTGAAAAAACAGAATACGAACAATAATGCCTATTACTATGGCGTGTACACGGATGCTCCGTTTGTAAAGGGCGAAAAATATAATTTTGGCGTTTGGGGGCTTTATTCCGCTTCCGAATTTCAAGATAATATCGCTCAATACAAAAGCTCAACGTCAGAAATGGCTGCGGGTTTAAATACGGGAGTATACTTAAGTTCAGGAATGAACTCCATTAATTCATTTTATGGCGGACTAGCCGTCGGCTATAAGAGAGCCCGAGAAGTCGGGACCGTGAATAAACGGAGATATTCTTCAGAAGGGACGCAGTCAGATAACATGGCTGTGGCTAATTTGAATTTGAACTTATTTAGAGAAATGTCTTTTCTGCCAAGGACCCAACTAATTATTAGTCTACAAAAACCGTTTAGCTCAGAAAAAATATTGAGCGAAAATAGTAAAGCAGACACGATTGTTAGTTCCTGGCGAAAAGGTTATTACGAAGCAACTCTGAAACAAAGCTTAGTGGATATTCCGCTTGGACTTAGTGGTGAGTTATTGCTTGAGCCAAAATTAGGGATTTCATATGATCATTATGAGGCCGGTTTACCGGATTCATATAGCTTGATCGGTGAAATATCACTAAAAAAGTTATTCTCAGACGATTTTTTATCCCTGAATTTCCAGTACAAGCAATATCCTGGAAAAAAGACGGATTATTTCGTCTACGGAATAACTATAAACGTATTGAGGTTATTAGAAAAAAAATAAAGTAAAAAAACAACTAAAAATTAGAAATCATGGGACGTACATTTTGGATTATGATTGGAGTCATCGTGTTGTTAATTCTCGGTTTTGTGGCTTATTCGCTTTGGTGGCCGAGTGAAAACGACGGATCAACCGACAAAAAAGTCGGTAAAAAAGAAACGGTTGAAATGCAGCTAAAAAGTAAAGACTGCGAAATTGACAAGCTTTATGCTTTGCTTGAAGCTCGTGATTCTTCAATAGCTCAGGGCCAAAGAACAATTGCTTTGTTAATTGAAAACTGCAACGGCAAAAAAACCGGTGGTTCTCCAATGAAAGCTCCGGTAGCAACTAAAACCGGAACAACTAAAGTCAGCTCAGGAAACCCGGCAGGTGGTTCATTGCAAATTACTAAAACCACTGAACCGGAGGCAGATTACAATGTGAATATCAACTCCACTCCAAAGTCTAAGGTAAGGCTTGAAGTCAACGAAGTAAAATTCTGCGTTAAGTTAGGGGAACAGTATTGGCCCCATCTTGCCGTTAATTTAGGGAAAGAATTCCCCGAAATTGTTGATAACGGAATTGGCGGTTTTGATTTGTTTATACTTCCTTCTGGCAGTGTTGGTTCAACTGGCAAACCCTATGGGATTGCCGATGACGGAACCTACTGGATTGCCGCCTCAGAGCTAACTGAGTGGGCGCAATTCACTCCATACATTCTTGGAGGTAAAGGATTCTTTGTCAAAGCTACTCGCTCAGGAGACTATTGGATCGCTAAATAAATAGCTCCACAAGCTTCCTAAAAAGAGATAGACCCGTTTAAATTTATAACTAAATAATTTAGTTAGAAAATTTAGACGGGTCTTTTTTTATAAATTTAATATACTGGAAGTTAATTTTTTTAAAAAAATAGAGGCCGCCTTCTTTAATACATATAGTATTAAGATAACGGCCTCATTTTATTTCGTGAAACTTGGTTTAAGCGTTTAGGCTCAATTTCCTAATTTCACGTTTTTCATCCGGAGCACTTGGAACATTGTGTCCCAATATGTGCTTAGTGGCATATCGGCTGAAAAAACATTCGGCGTATCAATGTTGGCGCCGAATCGAAATACCAAGATTTCTGGAGTAGGAAATGAGGTGTATGGTATTTCTACTTTACCCCAGTTCGGATATCCGGTAACGGCGACTTCAGCTATTGGCGCTCTCCAGGTTCCATCAGCATTTTGGAGCTGAATAAAACCTTTAGTGAAAGCTGTTGCGTATTTTGTATACACAATAACTGAGGTAGCCAGGATATCTTTCCTGACAATTGAATTAACGCCTTCATCTCCAGAAATTCCAGGAACGCCAGTGGTAATTAATCCGCTCAAATCGCCATTCGTAGCAACAGTAAACTTGCCGTCTTTGTAAAAACTCCAGAAATTACCCCAGACTAACTTGCCGGCAGTGTCAATGTGACCGGCATGAATTTCGTACTCGCCGGGATAAAGAATTGTTCGTACAGCGACATACTTGCCGACATCACCAACGCTTGCTGGAACTAACACACCATTCACGTAATTAAAGTTTGTGTCAGCGGCCGCAATCGGAACTACTTGCCAAGTTGGGCTTGTGACTGTTCCAGTGTAGCCATAGGTTCCTTTAACTCCTTGCATACCCTTTTTATGGGCAGCGAAGACGTAATTAAAGGATCCGCCAGTGATAGCAGTCTTACTGACCATAATAAATCCGGGCATACCGTCCAAGGAATAAACAATTCTAACCCAGACAGTAGCTGTATGGGCCGTTCCATTTGCTTCCACTCCAATTAGAGTAACTGAAGTTTTTGCGCCGGGATCAAGGCCGTGCCAGAAATCAATCGTAGCACCAGTGGCTTTCGCATTATTTTCAGCGAAAGACCATTGCCAACTGGCAATAGTTAAATTAGTCGCGGCAATAGCCTGATAGGTCGTTTTTAGCCACTTTTCAGTGCTAACCGTATCGCTCACAGTGCCTGATTTAAGCGTTACGCCACCCGGAGTGACCTTAATTGATACCAATCCATCATTCAGGGGTTTCCCGATTATTTCAACGGGCAAACCTTCCTCAGGGATTAATACCTGTTCGGTGCAGGAAAAAAACCCAAGCACCAAAACCACGGAGAACAAAAAATTGATCCAGTTTTTCATTTTTTAATTGTTTTTTTGTTTGTAATTTATTTTATTTTTAATGTACCTTTATCCGCCCGTTTGGGCAAAAATTAATTCCTTAATACTTAACTCAAATTCTACCTAAACTTTATATATTAATTTATTAATTACTTCCTATAAATTTCTAAAATCTCTTTAGCAATATTTGACCAACTATAAAATTC
>CAIVBF010000015.1 GCA_903904095.1 uncultured bacterium
CGACCGAGAGAAAAACTTACAAAAGAAGAAAGACCGTATAAAGAAGCGCCTGTGGCAGCGCAGATTAGAACTCCCCCTGATAAGACAATGCTGTCAAATTTTTTATTGAGTTCTGGAGTCTTATTCGGTAAATAATGAGATAAATTATTAAAGTATGAATATATAAACCAGGCGATTATTAAAAATAAAGCTTGTATCCAAAAATAACCGACAATAATCGTGGCATATAAAGAAATTGATAGCCAAAAAAGAGCTGGAGCAAGAATCCAAACTAACCAACCATGTTTTCTAAATGGCCTGACAAGATTACGTGTCAATAAAATTATTAACAATACTCCAATAGTTAGTGAAGAATAAAAAAATGTCGGTAAGAATAAAAATGTCTGATTCAAAATTAAAAGCAGACCGACAATAAGAATAATTAAAGCTGATTTTTTTTTCATATATTTTGTCTAGAAATTGCGCCTTAATATTTAAAGAGGAGTTGAGGTAGAGGTTGAGGTAGAGGTTGAGGTAGAGGTTGAGGTTGAGGTAGAGGTTGAGGTAGAGGTTGAGCTTGAAACAATCGCGGGAGGAGTATCTATTGGAGGAACCGGAACGGGAGTAGAACTGGCTGTTAAATTTGAATCAGGGGCTAGTGTCTCTGCCGGGGCGCTAGGCTGTCCATCAGCAGGAGCTGGTGTTTGGCTAGTAGCTGGCTGAGTTATAATATAATCATCGCTACTTGTCGTCAAGATCAAATCCTTAACAGAACTAAGATCAGCTAATTTATTAATCTTTAGCAATTTATTAGAAAAGGTATAGATAACATCTTCAGAATCATTAGAATATAGGCCGCGTTTTACAGTATTGTCATAATAATTAAAACCATTAAAAGAGTCACTGTCAGTAAAGTGGCCTCCGTAGGAATGATCAACCTTGCCCTTTAGCACTAAGTGGCCATCAGCAAAACTAAACACAAATGATCCGGCAAATGAAAGGCTTCCTTTCTCCCTCAAAGAAACTGGGATTATTAATAAATTTTTATTATCAGAATAAGAATAGCTAAAAGTAGATTGGTCGCTCAAAGCGATTGAATCGCTAAATTCGTTGCCGATCATGTAATTATCAAGTTCTTTCGGCGCTTGTAAGTCAGTAAAATCAAATAACGATAGTCTTAAACCTTTAGCGGTTGTATCACCAGGATTAGTATTATTTCCATTTTCTTTACCAAAACTTATTAATTTATCGCCATTCTGGTCAAAAGGTAATAAATAACTATAATTAGCTGATACTTTAACTGCTCCTAAAACAGATAATTTTGCCGAATCGCTTAAATCAATAATATAAAGAGGATCGTCGGCTTTAGAAGTTGAGAAATAGGCTCTACTACCAGTAAACCTCGCAGCACTTATCGGAGCGGCGGTGGCTAAGTTTTCTAAGCTGCCAACCACTTTTAAGTCTTTATCTAGGATATATAAATTACTGAAATAATCTGAGCTTGAGGCCCCTTCAACTGAAGAGCCGGACTTCAACACAGTCGCAATTCTAAAAAAATCACCATTCTCATCCATAGAATATTTATCAATAATTTGCCCATTAACTTCCCCAATGGCCTCATAGGATATTTTACTATTGATAGAAAAGCGATAAATTGAGGTTTTATCAATTTCAGTTGATTGAGCACTGATCTTTTTACTGACACTATCGTCAATACTAGCCTGAACAACAGCCTTATCGTCAGTGCTTAAAGAATTCAAATAATTATCAATAACTAAGCCAACTTTTAATTTCTTTTCGTTGCTATTTAAAATAAAATCAGGCGCTTCATCAATTTTAGTAATTTTACCTTGATCTTCGGCACTCAATTTAGAGAGGACTATCTCTCTTTTAGAAGCCTGTTCCAGGCTATATTCATCAACGCTATTAGGATAAGTAATATAAATATTGTCTGGAGAGACATAAATATCCTGATTGTTATTTAAAAGATAAACCTGACTATTAATTGTTTCATCATTATTTCTTAAATTAATAGCCGAGACATTCACAAAGTTAAAAGAACTGTAAGCAATATCAAAATAATAAGTTTCGGGAGCGACACAAGAGGGATCATCAGTAGCGCAAACCGAATTTAAAATTTCTCCATTACTAAGA
>CAIVBF010000016.1 GCA_903904095.1 uncultured bacterium
ATCTAAGTTTAAATTTAAACTTATTAATAATTCGCTTCTAATTTTAAAATTATGAACGAAACTAAAAATTCAAACAAAAACAAACTTTTTATTCTCTTGGGAATTTTAGTTGTTATTGTGATTATTATTATCGTTGTTGTTTCTAAAAAGGGAACCGGCGTTATCAGCCCGGCTAGCAATATCCCAGAAACAACAAACACTAACCCGGCTACGACTACTTCCGATGAAATTGCTCCGTCTAAAAGCGTTGTTACTTTAACAACTTCTACTCCGGAAGTAATTAAAACAGCAACTGCTACGGCTATTGGAACAAGTTTAGTAACTAAAGACAATAAAGTTATTACTCCGGCCGGCGTTCCGGTTAAATTAAACGTTATGCCAGGAAATGCTGATGCCCCGACTGAATCAGCTCCGATTAAAGGAGCGGCGGCAATTGCCAATAGCGTCAATACTGTAAAAATTTCTGTTGGTGCCGGTGGCTTTACTCCGAATACATTTACCGTTAAAGAGGGCCAATTAGTTAATTTTGTTTTGACTTCAACTGATGGCTTTACTCATGTTTGGCTACTTGATGATCAATCATTACTCGCAACTGTTTTAGGAGTTGCCGGAAACGAAACAAGAGTAAAATCTTGGAACGCTCCTAAGAAAGGGGAATATACTTTCCATTGTGATATTCCTGGCCATGCCGGTCGCGGCGAGGTTGGTAAAATGATTGTTAACTAATCTTAGTTTTTAAATTGCGGATAGAAAAAATAAGGGGGCGCATTTTTGCGCCCCCTGTTTAGAAGGTAGAAAATTTATGAAAAAAGTTACAAAAATAATTAATAAAAAGGAAGCGCGGTTTTTAATAAATAAAGATATTTTTTTTAAGCCCTTACAGTTTTCGCGCTTAACTTTAGTAATTTTTGGTTTTGTTTTCGCTGTTTTCATTTTATTTATCGCTTTGAATTTTATTTTCTTAATTACTTTAAATAAGGATATTAAGAAGGATTTTAACGTCCTAGAAGCGGTTACTAATGAGAAAATAAATGTTATTAATAACTCGTTAAGCCAGGTTGTGCCGACGCAAGTTATGTTGAGCCAGACAGCTCAGAATCAAGGCGCTCCCACGAATCAAAATCAAGTTCGTGAAGTTTTTAACAGTTTCGGCGATCATTTTTCCGGGCTCGCTTATGTTAATAATCGCAAAACGGACATGAGCTTTGATGAGAATACAACTGCTTTTACTTTCCCCCCTCTGTATAGTTTTGAAAAAATTCCGTCCGACGATTATGCGGCGAGCAGTGATTCTATAAATAATATTCCGGCCTCTCTCCGAGTTTTAAATCAAGAGTTATATTATCGCGGCAAGAAAATAAAATTACCGAATGAGTTAAAGAGCGAAAATATTTTAAATATTAATGTTAGTTTAATCGGTTCGCGCTGGCTAGTCGGAATTGTGACCGGAAAAAATTATGACGAACGTGGCTTTGTCTATTTTTATGATCCGATTTCTAAAAATTTTTCACCTTTAATAACGGCGACGACAGCGCAAAAAATCATGCCGAATTTTGAACGTCTGGGTGGAACAATTTCTTTCGGCGGTACGGTTGATGATTTTCTAATTGTTTATGGCGCTTACGACGGACACATTTTCTATTATCATAAGGGTAATTTAACTGATGTTTCGCGATTTTTCGGTTTGCGGGTAAGCTCGGAAGGATTTACGCCGCAGATAATCAGCACAAAAAATTCGCGCGGTACTGTTTTTTATATTTGCTCGCAGAGCGCCGGGAAACCGAAGTTAATTAAACTGTGGCCGAAGCGAGACGGGGAGCTCATGGGCTCTTTAGATTTTTCACCTTTGATTTTCAAGAGCGATCTGGGCGCGCTGACAGCTTCTTGCGAATTAGAAAAAAATAAAATTAATGTGGGCTCGGATGAGGGCTCGGCCGGAAATAGTCAGGGAATAAAAATTCTAGTTAACTTAAAAAATAATGATGGCGTTAATTTAGAAACTTATCGTTTTACGGATAATGGTTTTGATAATAGTAAAGACCGGGAAGTTTCCTCAGTTGATATCGGTCAGAATCGCGGCCGAAAAATATTAACGGTTATTATTCCGACTTTGGAAGTTTCCGCTGATGGTTTAAACGACGATGCTAACGGTGAAGTTAATTCGGTTGAAGATGCGAATGGATTCGCGATATTTTTAGCAAATAAACAGCCTTTAAATTGGGAAAAAATAAAATTATCGCAATGGGCGGAATTTAATAATCCAACCGAGTCTTTATTCTGGCGGGCGACTTTTAAATCGGAGCCGCAAGATCCGGATTATTCGCCTTGGTTTGATCAGATTAATCAATTAAATTACATGACGATTTAGGAAGGGTTTGCCGGGTTTAGGGGATGTCTGGGATCAATAAAAAAAGTATAATTTTAAATCCTGTTTGCTTATGCGACAGAATTATAGTAGAGCTCTTTATAATTAGGGAGCTTTATTTTTTTATTAGAAAAACTTTAATTTTTCTTTAAGGGTCTTTTGCTAAAATAGCGACATAAATATTAATTATAAATTTATGTCAAAAGAATTAAGGCAGATTCAAGATAATCTTGAAGCAATTAAAAAGGTGTCTAATGACCAAGAAATGCTGGAATTTTGGTCGGCCCGCGATCTTATGCCTGTTTTGGGATATTTGACTTGGCGGCAGTTTTCCGATGCCATTGCTCGAGCCAAGGAATCATGTAAAATAAGCGGTCAATCTATTGATAATCATTTTTTACGAGCCAGCGAGTTTTTGCCGACGCCGGCAAAAACTCCGGAAGGGCGTCCGCGAGAGAATTATTTTTTGACCAGACATGCTTGCTATTTAATTGCCCAGAACGGTGATTCGCGTAAACCACAGATTGCCTTGGCCCAAACTTATTTCGCGACCCAGACCAGGAAGCAAGAACTCTCAGAGAAGAGGGATTATGAAAATAAAAGGTTAGAGGCTAGAGCAAAACTAAGGGAAACTGAAAACAAGATTGAATCAACGGTTTATTCTAGAGGAATAAAACTACAAGTAGAATTTGCAACCTTTAAGAATAAACATATTGAAGCGCTTTACGGCGGAATTTCGGCTGCAAAGTTAAAAAAGATAAGGTGCATATCTTCTGGCCGGCCATTAGCTGATTTTGACACTCATGTTGAATTAAAGGCTAAAGATTTTTCTTTAGCGATGACCGATTACAATATAAAAGATAAAAATATCCAAGGCAAGGAGAATATGAATTATGAAGTTATTAAAAATAGTAAGGCCACTAGAGAGACTCTTCTTTCCCGAGGTATTCAAC
>CAIVBF010000017.1 GCA_903904095.1 uncultured bacterium
AAAGAGATCAGTAGAATCTATTCATGGTACCATAGCAAGATTTGAAACAAAGGAAGTATTCTTATTAGATGGAGCGGGAGCAGACTTCTTTGATAATATAGGAAAAGAGGTAGAACAAAAGTTAAAGTAGATTTAAATTTAACATAATTAAATTTTACTAATTAATTTAATATGGAAAAAAATAAAGAGAGTGTGAAAGGATTAAAGGTTAAAGAAATAAACGAAACAAGAAAAGCCAACGATCTTGAAATTAAAGTAAAAACTTCCGGCCTATTGCCGGTCATTGCCGCCTTCTCGGGAAATTTAATTGTTTGCGCCGCTAAATTTTTCGGTTTTTTTATAACCGGATCCGGAGCGATGTTTTCTGAGGCTGTTCATAGTTTTGCTGATACGGCCAATCAATTTCTATTAATGCTCGGCGTAAAACTTTCAGTGCAGAAACCTAATTCTCTATATCCTTATGGCCACGGTAAAGAAAGATTTATCTGGGCTTTAATATCGGCTTGCGGCATATTTTTTATCGGTTGCGGAATCACGACTTACCATGGCATATTATCTTTATTAAATCCGTCAGAAGTCCATTTTAATATCTGGGCGGTTATTATTTTGATTTTTGCTTTTTTGATAGAGTCATTTACTTTATGGTTAGCGATCAAAGACTTAAAGGAACATTTTCCTGACGCTAAATTAAAAACAATTATCAAACAGGCCGATCCGACAACTTTAGCCGTTGTTTATGAAGATGGTTTAGCGGTTCTCGGTGTCTTTATCGCGGCGATGAGTATTCTTTTAACTTATTTAACCGGGGATATTTATTGGGATGCCGTCGGTTCAATTATTATCGGTTTAATGCTTGGCGTTGTGGCGATTTTGCTTATTGCCAAGAATCGTAATTTTTTACTGACAAAATCAATCCCGGCCGAAATTGAAGAAATTATTTTAGATATTCTAAATGAAGATCCGACGATTGAAAAAGTTTTAGATTTTAAATCGGCTATTTTAGATATTGATAAGTATTTAATCAAATGCGATGTTGAATTTAACGCTTCGGCTTTAATGAAGGAATTTAATCAGCATCATTTCCTCCAGAATGAATATGAGGATGTTAAAGAAAGTTATGAAAACTTCATGAAATTTTCGGTTGATTATATGGATAGAGTTCCTCGCATGGTCGGCAAGCGGATTGACGAGATTGAAAAGAAAATCCGCGCCGAAGTGCCTCAGGCGGTGTTTATTGATATTGAGATTAATTAGGGGCAAACAAACGGCTGATAAAAGAACTAAGTCGGTCTTTACGATTTTGTGTTATAATTAAATATAGTCAAAGCTCTAAGCCTTGGTATTAGTTAGAGCTTATATAACTATTCAAACTTCAACTCAGTTTAAATCTAATATTATGGGCAGAAAAAAGAAAAACGCCAATCCCGGAGATTATCTAACGATCCCCGGTCTAGAAATAAATGAACATGCCAAGCGTAGTATTTTTATTGTTTTCTTGCTTGTTTTCGGGCTGATAAGCTTATTAGGACTTTTTAATTTATCCGGTCATTTCGGAACTTTTATTTCTAATACTTTAACTTCCGTTTTTGGCTACGGGAAATGGCTCGCTCCTTTTATCTTTTTATACTGGGCTTTAATTCTGATTAGACAGAAAAAAAATCCTTTGAAATTCAGCGATTATCTCGGCCTCGGTCTGTTATTTATTTCCTATCAAACCCTATTTCATTTTTTTATTGATCCCTTAACTTGGAAAGTTTCTGTAGCCGAAGGTGTTGGCGGCGGCTATATCGGTTATTACTTGAGTTTAGCCTTTAACTATATTTTTGGTTTCTGGGGTGGGGTAATTGTTCTGATTGCTTTTCTTTTAATCTCTTTAGTTTTAGTTTTTAATACGTCTCTCGCACGCATTGTCGGACGCGATAGTCTGTTCGCGAAAATATTAAATCCTTTCGCGATATTTTTCCGTAATTTATTTTCGTCTTCCGATTCAGAAGACGACGAGAAAAAGAGCGGCGCCGATTTTATAAAAGAAGCGCGCGAAGAAATTTTAGGAACTTGGCAGAAAAAAGAAGTTACCCCGGATATTTTAAAAGAGGAAGAAAAAAAATCCGAAGATGAAGATGATTTTGAGGATGAGGTTGACGAAAAAATAAAAGCACGCAAGAAAGAGAAAGCTGTTCAGGAAAAAATTGTTTGGCCGAAAAAAACTTTTAAGATTGATTTACCGATTGAACTACTAAACAATAAGATAACAAAACCGCACGGCGGCGATACGGAAATTAATGCGCAGAAAATAAAAAGCACGCTTGATAAATTCGGGATTGAAGTTGAGATGGGCGAAACGAAAGTTGGTCCGACGGTCACACAATATACTTTTCGTCCGGCCGAAGGCGTTAAATTGTCGCGCATTACTACTCTAAATAATGATTTATCTTTATCCTTGGCAGCTCATCCGATTAGAATTGAAGCGCCGATTCCTGGTAAGTCTTTGGTCGGTGTTGAGGTTCCTAATCGCGCGAAGGCGATTGTTGGCTTACGTGAAATTTTAGAAGACGAAGCTTTTAAAACTAGAAAAAATAATTTATTTTTAGTTCTTGGTAAAGATGTAGCCGGAATGAGCTGGCTTTATGATATTACGCGCATGCCGCATTTATTAGTAGCGGGTGCCACTAATTCCGGGAAATCAGTTTGCTTGAATGCGATTATTGTCGGTTTATTATATCAGAATAATCCGGAAGATTTACGCTTTATTATGGTTGATCCGAAGCGCGTTGAACTCCCGACCTATAACGGGATACCGCATCTTTTAACGCCGGTTATTACCGATGTTTCAAAAACAATCAATGCTCTTAAATGGTGCTTGAATGAAATGGATCGTCGTTATGATGTTTTAAATAAAGCGGGCAAGAAAAATATCCAAGCTTATAATTTAATCCCGAACGTTGAGAAATTACCGTTTATTGTCTTTATTATTGATGAGCTGGCTGACTTTATGATGACGAGCGGGAAAGAAATGGAAGCGGCAATCATTCGTCTCGCGCAAATGTCACGGGCAATCGGTATTCATTTAATTCTGGCGACACAGCGTCCTAGCGTTGATGTTATCACCGGTTTAATTAAAGCAAATATCCCGACCCGTATCGCCTTCTCAGTTGCCTCGCTAGTTGATTCAAAAACAATTTTAGATATTAGCGGCGCGGAAAAATTATTAGGTCAGGGCGATATGTTATTTATGACGCCGGAACTTTCTAAACCAAAACGTATCCAAGGCGCTTATCTTAGCGATGCTGAGATTAACGATGTTGTAAATTATATTAAAGATAAATGCGGACCAGCCGAATATTTAGAGGGAGTTACCGATCGCCAAAAAGTTAATGGCAATGCCGGGGTCGGGATGGATGGAACGCATGGCGATGAAGATGAATTATTTGAGGCGGCAAAAGAAATAATTGTTAAAGCTAATAAAGCTTCAACCTCAATGTTACAGCGTCGCCTATCAATCGGTTATGGCCGGGCAGCTAAAATGCTTGATCAGCTAGAAGAAGCGGGAATTATCGGGCCAAGCAACGGTTCAAAACCGCGCGAAGTTTTCTTAAGCCGCGACCAGTATGAAGCGATGGGGCCTAATATAATTAGTGGAATTCCGATTCATGATCGCAGCTCACAAGAAATGCCTAGTGAATATTTTAGTCCGCTTCAAGAAGACAATGGTGATAACGACGAAGAGGGAAACGATGATACTTTAGTTTTTGAAAGCGAACCAAAAAATTCTAAAAGGGAAATAAGCGGAACTCCCGAAATTGAAGAAGAGGCGGAAGAAGAAATTTCTGAAGCCGAAAGTGAAGAAATAAAAGAAGAGTTAGAATTAAGTCCGGCCGAAGAAGACGAAGTAATTGAAGATGAAGATGAGATTCTAGAAGAAATTAGGACCGAGAAAAAAGAAAAACCAAAAGCTGAAAAGTCTGTTGAAAAACCGAAAGAGCCGAGTTCTAAAAAAACTCCCGCCGAAGATGACGATGAAATGTTCTTCGCTCGCTAATATTAAAATATTTTATCTGTTAATAACTCTGTAACACTTCGCTTGTTTTTTCGTATTATTATATGTATGATAGATACACGGCAAGAGGTATGGTAAAAAAGAAAATATTTAAAAGCTGTTCCGTCGGAATCCGGAGCAGTTTTTTTATTCCTGACATATTTTTAAGTGACAAAACTGAAAATTATCGCTATTATATAGATTAGATAAAGACTACTTGTAGACATCTTTTTTATGGTAAATCAACTGAAAAAAATTATCCCAACCCGTCTTTTTAAAGCCTTTCAGCCGGCCTATCATTTTTTGGTAGCTTACCTGGCGGCCTATCGTTATAAGTTCCCGAGCCGTAAATTAATTGTTATTGGAGTAACTGGAACGGCGGGCAAAACATCAACGGCCTATCTAATAATGAAAATGTTAAATGAGGCGGGTTATAAAACCGGCTTGAGTTCAACGGCTGTTTTTTCTGATGGAAATAAAGAATGGTTGAATGATAAAAAGATGACTATGCCCGGTCGTTTTTTTATTCAGAATATGCTGGCCCGGATGCTTAAAAATAATTGTCGTTATGCCGTTGTTGAAACAACTTCGGAAGGAATAAAGCAATTCCGCCATCGTTTTATTAATTATGACATTTTAGTTTTTACTAATTTATATCCGGAACATTTAGAATCGCACGGCAGTTTTGAAAATTATCAAGCCGCTAAAGGAGCCTTATTCGCTCATTTAAAACGCTGTAAAACAAAATATATTAATGAAGATAGGGAAGTCATTAAGCCTAAGAGCGGATTAAATAAATTAGATTTAAAGCGGGTACTGAAAACGATAATTGTTAATGGCGATGATAAATTCGCCTCGTATTTTTTAAATTTTTTCTCTGAGGCAAAAATTATTTACTCTACTAAAGAAGGAAAAGATCTAAATTCCTATTTTAAATTAATGAGCACTGAAAATATAACTAAGGATTTTAGTCTTGTCCGGGGATTGAATATTAGCCCGCGAGCCAACGGAACGTATATAAATATAAATAATGAAATTATTAATTTAAAATTATTAGGCGGCTTTAATGCAGTTAATGCTTTGGCGGCCTACGCTGTTGGATTGAACCAGAAAATTAGTCCGGAAAAATTAAAGCAAGGACTAGAAAGTGTTAGGAGTCTAGCCGGTAAGCTTGAATTTGTTGATGCCGGCCAAAATTTTACGGCCATGGTTGATTATTCCTTTGAGCCGAAGGCCCTGGCTAATCTATATGAGACGATCAAACTCATTGAACATAATCGGATTATTCATCTTTTAGGTTCGGCCGGAGGAGGGAGGGATAAGGCGAGACGCCCTATTCTCGGGCATATTGCGGCCGAAAATGCTGATATCGTTATTGTTACTAACGAAGACCCATATGATGAAGATCCGGCCGAAATTATTAACCAGGTATCTTCAGGGGCAGAGAAGTTCGTGGTTGAGTTAGATGAAGAAAAAAAAGCAGAAGCTAGTCAAAATACTAAGAAAGAGCTTAATCTAAACCTATTTAAGATATTGGATCGCCGAGAGGCCATAAAAAAGGCTGTAGAATTGGCCCAGGAGGGCGATTTACTTCTTTTTACGGGCAAAGGAGCTGAGCAATTTATTTGTCTAGCTAACGGCGAAAAAATGCCTTGGGACGAGAGAGAAGAAGTCCGTTTGGCGATTGTGGATAAAATGTGCGAGATATACTAGACCTGCTTGTTGACAATAGATAAATAATATTATACTATTTGAATACCTAACACTTTTTTTACTTAAAAAGTGATTTATAATAACAATAATAATTAATTAAATAAAACTGAAACTCAAGCCAATTTGGGATTGGGATTTTTTTGTTAAAAATAATTATCTATTGTTTTTTATTTGGTCTTTATACCAATTTTAATAAGTTTTTAGTTTTCAATTTTTAAATATACGTCCTATGTCTAAACGCAAATCACTTTCTGAGTTAAGCGAGGTCATGCCAATGCCGGACTTAATAGAAATTCAGAAAGATTCTTATAGTTGGTTTCTGAAGGAAGGATTAGAAGAATTATTTGATGAAATTAATCCAGTGACGGATTTTATCGGTCGTGATTTAGAATTATATTTTGAAGATTATTATCTTGATGAACCGAAATTCTCGGAAATTGAGAGCCGTGAAAAAAATATTACTTACGAGGCCCCACTTCGGGTTAAAACTCGTCTTTTAAATAAAAAAAATAACCATGCTTTAAACCAGGAAATCTTCCTTGGTGATTTTCCTGTGATGACTGAAAAGGGAACATTTATTATTAATGGTATTGAAAGAGTTGTTGTTTCTCAGTTAATCCGTTCGGCCGGAGTTATGTTTACGGCTGAGTTTGTCAAAGGGAAAAAATGCTACGGCGCTAAAATTATTCCAAACCGCGGTGCCTGGTTAGAGATTGAAACTGATTCAAACAAAGTTATTTGGATTAGAATAGATAGAAAACGTAAAGTGGCGGCTACTTCGCTTTTACGGGCTTTTGGTTATGAAACCGATGAAGAACTAAAAAAATTATTTGCTGATGTTGATCTAGTAAAGAGCAAGGATGAAAAAACTTTCTTAGAGGCGACGATTGAAAAAGATGCGGCTAAGAATGAGGCCGAAGGTTTACAAGAAGTTTATCGCCGTATTCGTCCCGGTGATTTAGCGTCCGTTGATAACGCTCGCCAATTAATTCATTCAATGTTCTTCCGTTTTGATCGTTATGACTTTGGACGCGTTGGCCGATATAAATTAAATCGTCGTTTCAGTTTAGATTTATCAGCCACTAAAAAAGAGAATAGAATTTTACGCCGTGAGGACTTAGTTTTAATTATTAAAGAAGTTATCCGTTTAAATATTACTAAGGAACCGGAAGACGATATTGATCATCTTGGTAATCGTCGTATTAGAGCGATTGGCGGTTTAATTCAAAATCGTTTCCGTGTCGGTTTGGCTCGTATGGAAAGAATTATCAAGGATAGAATGTCTACTTCTGAGCTTACTTCTATTACTCCTTCTAAATTAGTTAACGCTCGTCCGGTTATTGGTGTTATTAGGGAATTCTTCATGTCTTCTCAGTTATCACAGTTTATGGATCAGACAAATCCTTTAGCCGAACTTGAACACAAACGTCGTTTATCGGCGATGGGTCCGGGCGGTTTAACTCGTGAAAGAGCAGGCTTTGATGTTCGTGACGTACATACTACTCACTACGGCCGTATTTGTCCTATCGCTACTCCGGAAGGTCCGAATATTGGTTTAGTCGGGCACTTAGCTAGTTATGCTCGTTTAAATAGTTACGGCTTTTTAGAAACTCCTTATAGAAAAGTGGCTCATGAGAAAAAAGGCAGCCGTGTTACCGATGAGATTGTTTATTTAGATGCTTTTGAAGAAGAAAAATTTATTACCGTTGATGCAACTATCCCGATGGATAAGGATGGTTACTTTTTAGTAACTAAATATCAGGGTAGAAAATATGGTCAGCCGGGCTTAGAAGATATTACTAAGGTTGATTTTGTCGGTGTCGCCGCTAACCAGATTATTTCTGTCGCCACTTCACTTATTCCTTTCATGGAACACAATGATGGACAGAGATCTTTAATGGGAACAAACATGCAACGTCAGGCTATTCCTTTAATTAAGAGCGAATCGCCTATTGTCGGAACCGGTGTTGAAGAAAGAGCGGCTCGTGATAGTGGACATGTTGTTATTGCCAATGAAGATGGCATTATTACTAAAGTTGATGCGGGCATGATTGAACTTACGACTAAGAAAGGTGAAATCATTACTTATAATTTAAATAAATTTTTACGTTCTAATTCTTCAACTTGTATTAATCAACACCCAGTAGTTGATCTTGATCAGAAAGTTAAGAAAGGCGATATTTTATCCGATGGTCCGGCGATTGATAACGGGGAATTATCTTTAGGCCGAAATGTTTTAGTCGCTTTCATGACTTGGGAAGGATTTAATTATGAAGATGCGGTTATTATTTCCGAACGTTTAGTTAAGGAAGATGTTTATTCCTCTATTCATATTGAAAACTATACGATTGATGTTCGCGATACTAAATTAGGTCCAGAGCTTATTACTAATGATATTCCAAACATCAGTGAAGAGAAATTAAAGAATCTTGATGAGGAAGGTATTATCAGAATTGGCGCTGAGGTTTCAAGCGGCGATATTTTAGTTGGTAAAATTACCCCGAAGGGAGAAACTACTCTATCAGCTGAAGAAAAATTATTAAGAGCAATCTTTGGTGAAAAGGCCAAAGATGTTCGTGATTCTTCTTTGTATTTAGAGCACGGTGAACACGGAAAAGTAGTAGACATAAAAATATTTTCTCGTGAAGACGGTGATAAATTATCCGCTGGTGTTTTGAAATCAATTCAGATTGCGGTTGCTAACTTAAGAAAGATTCAGGTCGGTGATAAGGTTTCCGGTCGTCATGGAAATAAGGGGGTTATTTCTCGCGTTGTGCCGATTGAGGATATGCCTTATATGGCTGATGGTACACCGATTGATGTTATTTTATCTCCGTTAGGTATTATTTCTCGTATGAACCTCGGGCAATTACTTGAAACTCATCTTGGCTTTGCGGCTCATAAATTAGGTTATAAAGTTATGAGTCCGGCTTTAAACGGAATCAGCGAAAATCAGATTAAGGAAGAATTAGTAAAGGCGGGTTTACCGGAAGACGGGAAAGTTTCTTTATATGATGGTAAAACCGGTAATACTTATGATCATAAGATTACGGTTGGTTATAAATATGTTCTGAAGTTAAACCACATGGTTGAAGATAAGATTCACCAACGTTCAATCGGTCCATACTCTTTAATTACGCAGCAGCCTTTGGGCGGTAAAGCGCAATTCGGTGGACAGCGTTTCGGAGAAATGGAAGTTTGGGCTTTAGAGGGTTATGGTGCTTCGCACACATTACAAGAAATGTTAACTATTAAATCGGATGATGTTCCAGGACGATCTAAGGCATATGAAGCAATTATTAAGGGTGAAGAAATTGAAAAATTAAATGTACCAGAATCTTTTAACGTTTTGATTCGTGAGCTTAAAGGATTAGGTTTAAATGTTGAATTATTAGGGACAGAGGACGGTAAGCCGGCTTCGGAAGTTGAAACAATGATTGACGAGGAATTAAAAAATGACGATAAGTACGCCATTGAAAAACCGGAAATTATTGTTGATTTAAATGAAGTTGAAAATAAAGAATAATAATCAAATTTAAAAAATCCTTAATTAGTAATTTTAATTTTGCTCCCATAAATATATGTTAAACCCTATAAAAACTAGTGATTTCAGTGCGATCCGTTTAAAGCTTGCCTCGCCTGAAGAAATAACTAATTGGTCGCACGGCGAAGTGACTCGTCCGGAAACAATTAATTACAGAACTCAGAAACCGGAAAAGGACGGTCTATTCTGTGAAAAGATTTTTGGTCCGACTAAAGACTGGGAATGTGCTTGCGGCAAATATAAAAAAATTCGCTACAAGGGAATTGTTTGTGACAAATGCGGCGTTGAAGTAACCCGCAGTGTTGTTCGCCGCGAAAGACTGGGTCATATTACCATGCAAGTTCCTTGTACTCATATCTGGTTTTTAAGAGGTTTATCATCTAAGATCGGCTTACTTTTAAATTTAGGAATCCAGTCTTTAGAAAAAGTTATTTATTACGCTAGTTTTATTGTTATTGATGTTGATGAGTCTTTGAAGGAAGCAACTATTGAACAAATCAAGCAGGAATATAAAGGAAAAGTTAAAAGTATTGAGAATGATTTTAATAATCAGATTAAAAAGATAAAAGAAGTCGGTGGCAAAGAAGAAGAGAGTGCTATTAAAGAAGAAATGAAGGCCAAGGCTGTCCGCACTGAACGTCTTGAAGAAGATTTTGCGACTGCCCAGAAAGAATTAAAAGATTTAAAACCGCTTTTAATTTTATCCGAACAACAATATCAGAATTTAAGTTTAAAGTTCGGCCATATTTTTGAAGCTTCTATTGGTGCCGAGGCAATTCGCAAACTTCTTTCTAAAATTAATTTAGAAAAGAGTATTAAAAATTTAGAAGAAAAATTAGAAGGAGCGATTGATTCTAAAAAAGAAAAATTAATTAAGCGTTTAAAATTATTAAAGAGTTTTCGTAATAACGATTTACGTCCGGAATGGATGATTATGACTGTTTTACCAGTTGTTCCACCGGATTTAAGACCGATGGTTGCTCTTGATGGCGGTCGCTTTGCTGCCTCCGATTTAAATGATTTATATCGTCGGGTTATCAACCGTAATAATCGCTTAAAGCAATTAGTTGATTTAAATGCACCGGAAGTTATCTGCCGTAACGAGAAAAGAATGTTGCAGGAAGCAGTTGATGCTTTAATTGATAACTCCGCTCGCCACACAAAAACGGTTACCGCTTCAACTGGTCAGAAGAGACAATTAAAATCATTAGCGGATACTTTAAAGGGTAAACAGGGCCGTTTCCGTCAGAACTTATTAGGTAAGCGTGTTGATTATTCTGGTCGTTCGGTTATCGTTGTTAATCCAACTCTAAATCTAGACCAATGTGGTTTGCCTAAAATCATGGCGATTGAATTATTTAAACCATTTATTATTTCGCAATTAATCAAGAGAGAAATTGTTCATAATGTTAGAAGTGCTTCTCGTTATATTGAAGCTGGGCATGATGAGGTCTTTGATATTTTAGAAGAGATTGTCCGTGAAGCTTATGTTTTATTAAATCGTGCTCCTACCTTGCATCGTTTAGGTATTCAAGCTTTTAGACCGATCTTAATTGAAGGTAAGGCTATCCAGATCCATCCTTTAGTCTGTACCGCTTTTAACGCCGACTTTGATGGTGACCAAATGGCCGTTCATGTTCCTTTAACTAGAGAAGCTCGCAAAGAAGCGGAAGAGTTAATGCTTTCAACTCATAACTTGCTTAAACCGGCCACTGGCGAACCGATTGTTGTTCCGACTCAGGATATTGTCTGGGGTACATATTATATGACTTTAACCAGTAAAGAATATAATGATCAGACAAAAGAAAAAATGCATTATTTTTATAATGAAGATGAGGCTCGTTTAGCTTACGAAAGTAATTTTATTGATTTACATGAAGCGATTAATGTTAGATACGAAGGAGAGATGATGAAGACAACCGTTGGCCGCTTAATTTTTAATTCACTGCTTCCGGAAAAATTACGTTTCTTTAATGATGTTGTCGGTAAGGGTAAATTAAAAGATTTAATTAGAGATTGTTTACGTATTTACGGCGAAGAAGAAACGGTTAAATTTATTGATAGTTTAAAAAATAAGAGTTTTGCTTTTATTACTAAATCCGGTCTATCTTGGGGTTTCGGCGATTTACCGAGCCTGCCAGAAAAAGATCGTTTAATTGATGAAGCTAATGTTCGGGTTGATTTAATCCAAGAACAATACGAAGAAGGTCTTTTAACCGAAAGTGAACGTTACGCTAAAGTTATTGAAGAATGGACTAATACTAAAGATAAGATTGCTGACATTTGCCGAAAAGGTTTAACGGATATTTTACCGGTTTATTCTATGATTGAGTCCGGTGCCCGTGGTTCATGGGCTCAGCCGGTTCAGATTTTAGGTATGAAAGGTTTAGTAGTTTCTCCGTCTGGGGCGATTATTGAATTACCGGTTAAAGGTAACTTCAAAGAAGGATTCAGTGTTCTTGAATATTTTATTTCTACTCATGGTGTACGTAAAGGTTTATCGGATACGGCTTTAAGAACAGCTAACGCCGGTTACTTAACTCGTCGTCTAGTTGATGTATCGCAAGATATTATTGTTGCTGACGATGATTGCGGCGACACTGAAGGAGCGATTTTCTCAGTGGCGGAGGCGGCTAAAACCGGCGATGATTTCTTTAAGAAAATTATCGGTCGTTATTTAGCGAAAGATGTTAAAGATAAAAAAGATAAACTTATTCTAGCGGCTGGTGAGATTTTAAATGAAGAAAACATTAAATTATTAAAAGCTAAAGAAGTGACTGAGGCCTGTGTTCGCTCTGTTCTAAGCTGTAAAATGCATAAAGGAATTTGTGCAAAATGTTATGGTTGGGATTTGGCTTACAACAAGGCGGTTAAGATCGGTTCAACGGTCGGGGTTATTGCTGCTCAGTCAATCGGTGAACCGGGAACACAGTTAACTATGAGAACCTTTAGAACGGGTGGTGTTGCCGGAGCTGATGATATTACTCAGGGTCTACCTCGTGTTGAAGAAATTTTTGAAGCTCGTTCGCCTAAGAAAAAAGCTTTGATTTCCGATGTTAATGGTCGGGTTAAAATTGAGTTTGCTCAGAAAACTATTAAAGATCAGGACGGTAAAGATATCTTAGTTAACAATCCGCAAGCTAAAGTTTTAAGTGTTTATTATAAAGGCAAAGATGCTGATAAATATTATTTCTCAGAAAAGATTAACGAGATTAAATTAAGCCAGGGAATAACGGCTAAGGATAAAAAGAAATTAGAAGTTAAAGTTCTTGTTAAAGAAGGCCAAGAAGTTCATAAGAATACTGATTTATTTAGTGTTGGCGGCGAAACTGTTCAGGCCAAAACAGCCGGGACTGTTGCTCTAGCCGATAAATACATTAGTATTACTAAAGATGTTGAGAAAGTTAAAGAATTTGTTATTCTTCGCGGTACGATGATGCTTGTTAAAGATGGCGATATTGTTGAAAGAGGAACCCAATTAACCGAAGGAAGCCTTGATTTAAGAGAATTATATAAGTTAAAGGGAAGATTAGAAACGCAAAAATATATTATTCGCGAAATTCAGTATGTTTATTCTTCTCAGGGGCAACCTTTAAATGATAAACACGTTGAAATTATTGCTCGTCAGATGTTCTCTCGTTATTTAATTAAAGAAGCCGGCGATACAATTTTATTGCCGGGCGAAATGGTTGAAGATGAGGTTCTAGATCAAGCGAATAAGAATGTTAAAAAATTAGCTAAAGCTGATAGACTGCTACTTGGTATTACTAAGGCGTCCCTAACAACCGATAGTTTCTTGTCAGCTGCTTCATTTCAAGAAACTTCCCGCGTTTTAATTGATGCGGCTGTTAATGGAAAGATTGATTATCTTGAGGGATTAAAGGAAAATGTTATCATTGGTTGCTTAATTCCGGCCGGTACTGGTTACAAAGGAAAGAAGAAAAGAATTGATTATGGCAAATAAGAGAATATTAGTCCCGTAATTGTCAAATTAACTATAAAAAAGCCCCTTCTAAATCGTTTAGAGGGGCTTTTTTTATTGCTAAAAATGAAGTAAAATATAGATATATATGTTTAAATCATTTTATCAGAAATGGTCATTTTTATTTAAGCTCCGTTTATTTTTCGGAGTGCTTTTGTTAATTTTGATTTTAATATTTCTTTATTTAAAAATTGTTCCATTCGGCCATATTAGTTATGTCCGTTCTTACCCGGAATTTATCAAATCCGGTAAGGGATTTATTTATGGCTTTAGTCCGGCTGAGCGGATTGATTTAAAAAGCGGCGATTATCCGAAACTAATCGGCGACCCTGTTTATTTCTCTGTTTTTACACCGCGAACATTTGATACCGCTAAACTGACTATTAAATATAGAAGCCATTTAAGCTCACATGAGCCGATTATTGAAGCCGGTGTTTTGGCGGATAATATTGTTTGGAGTTACGATTTAAAGCCGCTACAGAATAAAATAATTGATTCTTTAAAAACGAATTGGTCGCGACTAGAAAATGGATCAAAAGTATTTTTGCAGAGGGACGGAAAATATAGTTCTTGGGCCGAGCTAGAAGGGGATTTGAATAAAGGGAGATTACAAAATTGTCCGGAAGGGATAAATTCATGCTTAGCAACCTATAATTATAAGGTTCCGTCGCATTATCAGCAGCCTAATTTAAACAATTCAATGCCTTTAGTTATTGAAACGCCGCTTCGCGGCGCCCATCAGCTTTATATTTATCTGAATAACCAGCCCTTTCATCTTGAGTTTAACTTTATTAATCTTCGCCAGGATAAAGCTGACGATCCTATATTAATTAATGTCTATGCGGTAAATGAAAATAATAAATTAATCAGTTCTAAGTATTTAGCCGATGATCAGAAAAAAACAGCTAGTTTAAATTCTGATTCGGAAATCAAAAAAATAATTATTGATGAGAAAAATTTAAGCAACGGCTTATATAAAGTTGAAATAAAAGTTAGGGACGATACGGTTATAAAAAAAATAAGCAGTTCAGTTGATAAGCTAGTCTTTATTAATAAGATTTGGCCTGTTTCAGCCGATATGCCCCTGAGTTTATGGACGGACTCTGATTATTTGCAGGCCAAGGTCTATAGTCCGGCTAGCCGCCAAACGATCAATTTTGCCGGCAAAGATTTTATTCTTGATGAGCCATATAAGCAATTTGATTTAATAGTTGATAATCCGCAAAGCGCTAAAGAGATAAAATTAAATAAAGATGATGTTATTTTAGAAAATAATGGTGTTTTTTCTTTCAGCAAGAGCAGTTTATTTAATCCGGATCCACATAAAATAGATCGTTTTTTCAAGATTGATGATAATATAAAATATATTATAGCCGATTATGAGGCGCCCCTGGATTACGTTGAAAATGGCTTTAAAACCAAGACAATTTCTTTTAATACCAAGACGGCCTATCGTGAAAATAGTAAGTATAATTTCATGATTTCTATTCCCGGTCTTAATTCAAGCGCTTCCTCCTCCGATTATTTAGAAATAAAAGAAATCCGTTTAGACTTTTCCGGCCGAACCTTGTGGCAGAAATTATTTAAGAAGAATATTTAAGTATGGTAAAGATAAAGGATAAGAATTTATTAGCCTTGAAGGGATTGCTCGGTGCCAGAATATTCTGGCGGGAACTTTTTTATTTTTTTAGTTCCTTGATGTTTGTTTTTATTATTCTAGAAATTATTTGGCCAAATACTGTTTTAGCCTATTTTAATATAAATTATTTATTATTAGTTTGCTTAATAAACGCTGTCATTTTACTAATCGCCTTTGATTGTCAAAAGAATAGCGTTAAATAAATATATGTCATTACAAAAATTTTTTAAACCGAGCTCCGTGGCTGTTATTGGCGCATCTTCCGACAGGGCTAAAATCGGCCGGCAAGTTCTTGATAATATTATTTCCGGCGGTTTTAAGGGAACGATCTACCCGATTAATTTAAAAGAAAAAAATATCGCTGATTTAGAAACATATGCGGATTTAAAAGATCTACCGGCTAAAAATTTTGCCGATGTTTTAGTGGTAATTGCTATCCCGGCTAAATTTGTGGTAGCGGAGATTGAGAAATGTGCTATTCTAGGCATTAAAAATATAATTGTTATTAGCGCCGGCTTTAAAGAGAGCAGCGCTGAGGGAAAAATTTTAGAAGATCAGCTTGTTAAAATTGCGGCCGATAATTCTCTTAATATTCTCGGTCCGAATTGTCTAGGCTTTATTAATACCTTAACCGATTTAAACGCTACTTTCGGGGCGGCTAAAAATCAAGATGGAAATATTGCGATTTTATCCCAGTCTGGTGCGGTCGGCAGTGCGGTTCTAGACTGGTTAAAAAATAAGGATTTTAATTTAGGCTATTTTGTTAGTCTCGGTAATAAAGCAGTTTTAGATGAAAGCGACCTACTTGAATATTTAGCGACCGACGACAAAATTGATTTGATTATTTTATATTTAGAGGACGTTAAAGATGGGCAGAGGTTTATGTCGCTTGCTTCCAGAATAGTAAAAAATAAACCGATTGCTTATTTACATGCCGGCGAGAGCGAGATGGGAACAAAAATGGCCTCATCGCATTCCGGCGCTCTAGCAGGATCGGCCGCTTCTTTTAAAACCGGGATGGAAAGAGCGGGGGCAATTAAACTTAATGACCTAAGAGAATTATTTAATTTATTATTATTTGCTCCTAAGAATTGGCACAATACTAATAATAAAGATCTATATCTAATAACCAATGCCGGCGGTCCGGCCGTTCTAACAGCTGATGAAATTGGCCGTCAAAATGTTCCTTTCGGCGGCAGCCAGGATATCTTTGGCGATGCTAACGCTGCAGCCTATCAGACAGCGATTGATAAAACTTTAGCCAAAGATGGCGTTGATAATTTATTGGTATTATTAACACCGCAGACATCTACTCAGATTATAGAAACAGCGAACGCTATAATTAATGGTGCTAAAAAATATCCGAATAAATTAATTATGGCTAGTTTTATTGGTGGAGAAGCAGTCGCACCCGCCATAAAACTTTTAGCGGAGAATAATATCCCGGTTTTTGATTATCCTGAAGAAGCAGTTAGAAGTTACAAAAAATTAGTTACTTATAAAGAATTAGTAGAAACGTTAAAGCCTTATAATTTTATTACAAATTCTAATTCCGAAAAGATAACTAATATAAGTTATGCGAGTTCTTTTGCTTTGTTGAATCAATATAAGATTCCGATTGTTGATGTTGTGACTTACGCCAAAGAGAATATTGAAACATATAAATACCCGGCTGTTTTAAAGATTGTCGGGCCAGATTTTCTTCATAAAACCGATAAGGGCGGAGTAGTTGTTAATTTAAAAACTCCGGCCGATCTTTATTTGTCGGCGGATAAGATGAGCGCCGAGAATAAGGTCTCACTAAAAAATCCGGAAAATTATTTAGTTGTCCAAGAGCAGGCTTTTAAATTTCAAGAAATAATTTTAGGCTTTAAGAGGGATAATGTTTTTGGGCCGATAATGATGATTGGTTGGGGCGGAATTTATACGGAGATTTTAAAAGATTTTAAATTAGCGATTAGCGATATTAGTTTTGATAATGCTTTAGAGATTATTCAAGACCTTAAAATTTATAAAATTTTAAATGGCGCTCGCGGTCAGAAAAAATATGATATTAACGCTTTAGCTCAGGCGATTGTTAATGTTGCTAAACTTGCTAATGATCATCCGGAAATTTCCGAGCTTGATATTAATCCTTTGTTTGTTGAAGAAAACGGCGTTAAGGCCGGAGATGTTAGAATTATTTTGTAAGTATGTATAAATCTAAGAAAATTATTGTTGTCCTGCCGGCCTATAATGCCGCCTCAACTCTAGAGCGGACTATTAATGATTTACCGGAGATGGTTGATCAAATAATTTTAGTTGATGATAAGAGCAATGATGAAACAGCGGCCTTGGCCCGAAGCCTGGGCTTAATGGTCTATGAGCACGATAAGAATAAGGGTTATGGCGGCAATCAAAAGACCTGTTATCGTTTAGCTCTAGAACAGGGCGGCGATATTATCGTTATGATTCATCCGGATTATCAATACGACCCTAAGCTAGTTAAATATTTCGCGGAATTTATTGTTGATGATTATTTTGATGTCGTTCTCGGGACCAGAATTCGTTCGCGTCGTGAAACTTTGGCTGGCGGCATGCCTCGTTATAAATATATTTCTAATAGAGTTCTGACAATTTTTGAGAATCTAATTAGCGGTCATAATTTATCGGAGTGGCATACCGGCATGCGTGCTTATACCAAGGAAGTTCTAGAACATATTAATTTTCAGAAAAATTCCGATGATTTTGTTTTTGATAGCCAGGTTTTATTTCAAGTCATTGCCAATAAATACAGAATCGGTGAAATTCCCGTTCCGGTTCGCTATTTTAAGGAAGCATCATCAATTAATTTTAGAAGAAGCTTAAAATATGGATTAGGGACTGTCGGCGTAGCCTTAAAGTATTTCTTTAGCCCGAAAAGCTTTCGGTCCTAATTAACAATGTTTGAGTATGGATAGTAATTTTTTTAAAAAACATTTCTTCTTTTCCGGTTGGCTTAATACTTGGCGTCCTTATTTTTTATTTTTTTTAATAATTTTTATTATTTACGGCCAAACTTTATTTTTTGGCCTAACTTATTGGGATGATAATGCTTTAATTATTGATAATCAGGAAATTCTGAGCGATTTTAGAAATATAAAAACAATCTTTTCAACCGATGCCTTTTTTTCTGATAATAAGTTCTATTATCGGCCGATGTTGAATCTATCTTTCATGGTTGATGCGCAGCTCGGTCACTTAAATTATGCCGTTTATCATATATCTAATTTATTATGGCATTTATTAGCGATTAGCTTGCTCTTTTTGATTTTAAAAAGGCTATTTAAAAAACCGCCGCTGGCTTTTTACCTAACTTTAGTATTTCTGGTTCATCCTGTTTTAACTCAGGCGGTTGCCTGGTTGCCGGGGCGGAACGATTCGCTAGTAACGGTTTTTATTTTATTAGCTTTTTGGTTCTTTCTAAATTTTGTTGATAAATATAAGCTATCATCATTTTTATTATACCTGGTATTTTTTTGGTTGGCATTGCTTAGCAAGGAAACCAGTGTATTTTTTCCGCTACTTTTAGTGGTTTATTTTTTTACTATCGGCAAGGAAAAAAAAATTGCTCGTTCCGATCAGGGCTTGATTCTTATTGGTTCAGCGGCGGTTGGCTTCATTTGGTTCCTAATGAGGTACTTTGCTCTTCAGGGTGAGAAAATCAGCACGGAGTCGGCTTTGATTTCGGTTTTTCATAATTTACCGGCCGCTCTAGCCATGGGAGCGAAAATGATTTTACCTTTTAATTTATCAGTTTTACCAGTCGCGGCTGATACGAATTTTATTTTTAGTTTAATTGCTTGGCCGGCGCTTATTTTAGTTATTCTTTTATCTCGCCGTAAAAACTTAAATTATTTAATTTTTGGTATTGCCTGGTTTCTTATTTTTTTCTTGCCGCCTTTTATTGTTTCTACGGCGGCGCCTTATTTGCTTGAGCATCGTTTATATCTGCCCCTAATTGGTTTTCTAATTGCTTTATTTAGTTTTGACAGTATACGTAATTTAGATTGGAATAAAAAAATTGTTTGGTCGGTCGGCGCGTTAATTTTATGTTTGTTTAGTTCTATAACTATTTGGCATAGTCGTGATTTCAAGGAACCTTTAATTTTTTGGCAGGCAGCTATTAAAGATTCTCCTCATTCGCCGCTAGCTAACCGTAATCTCGGAGTTATGTATTATTTTAATAATGATATCGCCAACTCTGAAAAATATTACCGCGCTTCTCTGACTTTGAACCCGGACGAACCGATGGTCCATAATAATCTAGGGGTTATTTATATGGGGCAAAAAAGATTTAAAGAGGCTGAAGAAGAGTTTAATAAGGAGCTGGAAATTAATCCTGGATATGATAAAGCGACTTATAATTTAAATGATTTAAAATTAAGAGAATCAGATTTGCTTATTTTGAAAAAATAGCTAATATAGTAGTATGTTTAAGGACTTTTTTAAGAAACAAATAAATAGCATAACAGTCGCGGCCGCTCTTATTGCCATGTCCTCTTTAGCTTCTCGTTTTTTAGGGATTGTTAGAGATCGTATTTTGGCTTCACAGTTCGGGGCCGGGACTACTTTAGATATTTATTATGCCGCCTTTAGAGTTCCTGACCTAATTTATAATTTAATAATTTTAGGCGCCTTATCGGCCGGTTTTATTCCAATTTTTACCAGCCTAATCAAAGATTTTAAATGTGAAAGAAATAAGGACTGTGATCCGACTGTCCAGAACAAAGAGGCCTGGGATCTTTCTAATAATGTTTTAAATTATTTATTTTTAGGACTTGGTGTTTTATCAATAATCGGTATTATTTTCGCACCGGCCTTAACTCGTTTAATTACCCCTGGCTTTAGCCCAGAGGAACAGGCCAGTACCGCCGCTTTAACGCGGATAATGTTTTTATCGCCTTTATTTTTAGGCATCTCTGGAATTTTAGGCGGGATTTTGCAATCTTTTAAACGTTTCATGATTTATTCACTGGCACCGGTTTTTTATAATCTAGGAATTATTGTCGGGGCTCTATTCTTCGTTAAATTTTTTGGTATTTTCGGTTTGGCCTGGGGAGTTGTTCTCGGTGCTTTCTTACATATGGCTATTCAGATTCCAACCGTATACCATCTCGGCTTCCGCTACCAGTTTAAAATTAGGCGCCATGATTTAAATACGATGAAGATCGGGCGAATGATGGTTCCGCGAACTTTGAGCTTAGCGATTTCCCAGATAAATTTAGTTGTTGTTACCGCCTTAGCTTCTAATCTAGCTAGCGGATCATTAGCGGTTTTTAATTTTGCTAATAATCTGCAATCATTTCCCATCGGGATTTTTGGTATTTCTTTTGCGATTGCCGCTTTTCCGTCCTTAGCGGCTAACGCTTTTGATAAGGAAAAATTAACGGCTAATTTTTCTCAGAGCTTTCGTCAAATTTTATTTTTTATAATCCCCTCAACCGTTTTAATAGTCGCTTTACGGGCGCAGATTATCAGAGTTGTTTTAGGATCGGGAAAATTTGATTGGCAGGACACGATTTTAACCATGAATACTTTAGGTATTTTTGCGATTAGTCTTTTTGCTCAAGCGACTATTCCTCTTCTGGTTAGAGTTTATTATGCCCGCCATAATTCCCGCACGCCTTTTTATATTGGTCTTTTCACGGTTGCGGTCAACACTATTCTAGCTTTATATTTAGCACCGCGCCTAGGCGTTGTCGGCCTAGCCCTAGCTTATTCAATTGATAATATTTTAAATTTTGTCTTACTCTGGGTTTGGTTAGCACATAAGGTTGGTAATCTTGATATAAAACATATCTTAATATCAGTTATGAAATTTATTGTCAGCGCTTTAGCGGCTGGTGGCGCGGCGCAAATTTCCAAAGTTCTGATTTGGCCCTATGTTGATATGACGAAATTTAGCGGTGTATTTTTACAGTTAATTTGGGCCGGCTTAGTAGGAATTTTAATTTATGCTTTATTCTGCTATCTTTTAAAAAGCGAAGAATTATTAGATTTTCTGGCAACGATAGGAAAACGTTGGTCACCTAAAAAAGTTAATATTGATGACCAGGGAGAAGCGCGTGGCGTTTAATTATAATTATATGTTAGAAATAAATAAAATCAGAAATTTTTGTATTATTGCGCACATAGACCACGGCAAGTCTACTTTGGCTGATCGTATGCTTGAGGTAACCGGAACCGTTGAAAAAAGAAAAATGAAGGATCAGATTTTAGATGGAATGGATATTGAAAGGGAGCGGGGGATTACGATTAAATTACAGCCGGTGACTATGAATTATAAAGGCTATCAATTAAATTTAATTGATACTCCTGGCCATGTGGATTTTTCTTATGAGGTTTCCCGGTCTTTAGCGGCCGTTGAAGCGGCTGTTTTATTAGTTGACTGCACACAAGGTATTCAGGCGCAAACTTTAGCTAATTTATATTTAGCGCTTGAACAAAATTTAACTATTATTCCGGTTGTTAATAAGATTGATTTGCCGGCGGCCGATGTTCCTAAAACTAAACGAGAAATTATTAAATTACTAGGCTGCCGCGAAGATGAAATATTTTGCAGTTCCGGGAAAACCGGCGAGGGTGTTCCGGAAATTTTAGACGCGGTTATTAATAGCTGTCCATCTCCGCTTGAACCGCAGGAAAAGGACGCTCATCATAATTTTCCCCGTGCTTTAATTTTTGATTCTAAGTATGATACTTATCGCGGTGTTGTTGCCTATATCCGAGTTTTTAATGGGACGATTAAGAAGGGCGATAAGATTAAATTATTATCTAATTTAGTTGAGAGTGAAGTTTTGGATTGTGGTATATTTAAGCCGGATTATTTTTCCACGGCCGAATTAAGACCGGGCGATATCGGTTATGTCATTACTGGCTTTAAGGACGTTTCGGACTGTCGTGTCGGCGATACTTTAACGGCTGGCGCAGGCCTGGGCCATAGCGCGCATTTAGAAGCACTACCAGGCTATAAGGAAGTTAAGCCGATGGTTTATGCCGGTATTTTTCCTAGAGAAGGCAGTGATTTTAAAGAATTAAGAGAAGCGATGGAAAAATTAAAATTAAATGATGCGGCCTTAGTATACGAGCCGGAAAGATCGGACGCGCTTGGCTTTGGTTTTCGTTGCGGCTTTCTAGGATTACTGCACTTAGAAGTTTTTCAGGAACGTTTACGTCGGGAATATAACCTGGATTTAATTGTTACTGTTCCGAGCGTCGCTTATAAAATTATCAAAAAGAACGGCGATGAAGACATTATTAGAACGCCGCAGAAATTACCGGACCCGACATTACTGGCGGCCATTGAAGAGCCTTGGACTAAATTAGATGTAATTAGTCCGAAAACTTACATGGGAAATATTATTAAGCTTGTTCAGGGCCGAAGAGGAATTTATAAAAACACTGAGTATATATCGGCCGAAAATGAAGATAGTCGGGTTATTCTTCACTATGAAATTCCTCTCTCAACGGTTTTAACCGATTTCTATGATAAAATAAAGAGTGTCTCAGCCGGTTATGCTTCAATTAATTATGAGTATTTAGATTATCGTCCAGCCGATGTTATAAAACTTGATATTTTAGTAGCGGAAGATATTATTGAATCGCTGGCAACAATTGTTTATCGCGATGACGCTTACCACGAGGGAAGGGAGATTGTGGAAATTCTAAAAAAGAATCTGTCAAAGCAAATGTTTGCAGTAAAGATTCAGGCGGCCATTGCCGGAAAAGTTATTGCCTCAGAAACGATATCGGCGATGCGCAAAGATGTAACGGCTAAATTATACGGCGGTGATGTAACTAGAAAAAGAAAATTATTAGAGAAACAAAAGAAAGGAAAGAAAAAAATGATGGCGGCCGGCAAGGGAAGCGTTGATATTCCGGCCGATACTTTTGTTAAGATTTTAAAAAGATAATAAAATTGTTTAACGCTAGGCTTTGCGTAGCGAGTCCAGTTTAATATATTAATTATTATGAAAAGAAAAAAAGCTATTAAAGCACTTTGGATTTTTATATCCTTCATCGTTGTTGTTTCTATGCTTGCATGGACTCTCGGTGCGGTTTTTTACTAAAAAATGAAAGAATGGAAAATTTATCCGAAGATCGGGCCAGACTTTATTGCAAATTATCCGGAAGTTAATTTGGTCCTTTTGCAATTGCTATTTAACCGCGGTTTAAAGGACAAAATAGATATTCGGGCCTTTCTGGACAATGAGTTGGATTCCGATAAAGTTTTAAGAATTGGGGAAGACGACTCTCTGTCTTTTTATGATCCGTTTTTATTTAAAAATATGTCGGCGGCAGTTGATTTAATAATATCGCATATTAAAAATGGCAATCCAATTGTTATTTATGGCGACTATGACGCTGACGGCGTTACTTCTTCGGTAATTCTTTTAGAAACTTTAAAGATATTACATGCTAAAGTTGAAGTTTATTTACCGGATCGGGTTAGCGAGGGCTACGGCTTAAATAAAATGGCGATCAATCAGATTGTCGCTCAGGGTTTTAAATTATTAATTACGGTTGATAATGGAATTAGAAATTTTGAAGAAGTCGCCTATGCCAAAAGCAAGGGCTTAGAAATAATTATTACCGATCATCATGTTTTACCGGAAGAAGAGAAGAAATTACCAGCTTGTTTATATATTGATCCGGCCGACAAAACTGAAAAATATCCCTGGAATTATTTGGCTGGCGTCGGAGTTGCTTTTAAATTAATTTGTGCCCTGCTTGATCGTTCAAATTTAGCGCCAAAACAAAAGCAATTAATAGCAGAAAAAAGTTTAGATTTAGTGGCGGTCGGAACAGTAGCTGATATGGTTAGTCTGCTTGGCGAGAATAGAATGCTGGTTAAACGCGGACTACAAGTTTTAAATCAAAGCAAAAGACTTGGTTTAAATGAACTTATTAAAATCGCTAAAATAAATGTTGGCAAGCCGCTAGAAGCTTGGAATATTGGTTGGCAAATCGGACCGCGCTTAAATGCGGCTAGTCGTTTGAGCCATGCCAATACCGCTTTTGCTCTATTAACCACAACTGATGAAAACGAGGCAAAGGAATTAGCCAGTGAATTAAATCAAAGAAATATTAGCCGCCAAAAAATTACCGAAGAAATTAGCGCTCAGGTTGAAGCGCAGATTGATCCTAATAATTTGCCGTTGGTAATTATTGGTTTAGCGGCTGAAGATCAGGTTTGGAATGAGGGGGTTATTGGTCTTGTTGCTGGGCGCATTGCTGAAAAATATTATCGTCCGACTTTAATTATTACTCGCTTAGTTGAGGAGGCGGAATTTGATGCGACAACAAAAAAATTAATACCTAAGAAAGTGGCCTTTAAAAGTTCCGGTCGTTCGGTTGAGGAATTTAATTTGATTGAAGCAATTTCAACTCAGTCAGAATACTTAGATAAGTTCGGCGGGCACCCGATGGCCTGCGGTTTTTCCGTTAAGGGCGAAGAAAATTTAAATAAATTTAAGGCCGGTTTATTAGATCTAGCCAGTCGCAAGCTTGAAGCGGCTAAATTAATTCCGAAATTGAAAATTGAAGCGGAATTATTATTTAAAGATATTAATTTAGATTTGGCGGAAAAAATAAATTCTTTCGCTCCCTATGGCCAGAATAATCAGCAGCCGCGATTTGTAACTTATAATTTGCGAATTGATGATATTACTAATATGGGCGTTGATAATCAACATATTAAAATTCGTCTATCTTCTTTAAATAAAGAAAATGGCCGAACAAATTCTTTCTGGGCGCTATCTTTTGGCGGCACCGAAGTTTATAAGGAATTTAAAATCGGCGATGCGATTGATTTAGTTTATTATCTAGAGATTAATGATTTTAATGGACGGAAAGAAGAGCAGTTAAAAATTGTTGATATGAAAATTAGTAAATAAAATAATTATTACGTAAATTATATTTTTCTCGCTCAGATTTTTTTCCGTTGTAAATCTTATTCGCCTCCTGCTATTAAATTTATACTGTCCCGCCCAAGCTAATTAAGATTAATATGAACTAGTAGCGGTCAGTATAATATTTAATAGCCCGG
>CAIVBF010000018.1 GCA_903904095.1 uncultured bacterium
AAATTTAATTAAATCAGTTAATATATTTAGAACGACTTTTAATGTCTTCGTATTTATCTAATATTAGTTAATTTTTATGAAAAAGTTTCTTATTTTTCTTATTATCCCCGTGATAGCTGTTTTAATCTTTACCCATGACGGGCAAACTAAGACTAAGGCCTATTATTCAGGTGATGCTATTAGCTTTAATGGCAACCTTTATGTTAGCTCAACTAATTCTGGGAGCTTAGAAATCTTAAAATTAGAAGATAATAGCCTAAAACTAATCAGTAAGACTAAAGTTCTTAATGCTAAGTTCGGCCGTTATGATGATTTTTATGACTCAAAGCTATCGGTTGAGAATAATCATCTATTTATCTATGCCATTAGCGGCTACCGATTATTTAAGTATGAGATTGTAAATGATAAGAATTTAGTTCTTATTTATGATCAGCAAAATACTTATTGGGAATGGTATACCAGAGTTGATAAGTTTAATGATAATATTGTGACTATCAGTGATAAGAACGTAAAAATCTGGAATAACGATTTACAGGTTATTGATAGCTTTAAAGTAGCGGACAAAGACGCTCCTTATAACCTTCGCTCTTATAGCCAGAACTTTATTCTTGATGTTCAGGATAATCATTTAAATGTTTATGATAGAATAAATAGATCAAATCTAATTAGTATCGCTTTAAACTATAAAGACAAAGTTGGTAATCACAAAACATATCAAGATGAAAATTCCGATATCTATGTTGTTGATGATTACTATGCTAAAAAATATAACTTAAACGGTAAATTATTAGGAAGTTTTGAACATATTGATCAGCCTGGTTATGATATAAGCGCCTCTGGCTCAACCAATTATATCTATTTCTCTAATGGCTCTGGTGTTGTTAAATTAGATAAGGAAACAATGAAACAATCAGCTTATACCTTTACCGGCGGCCTAGGTGGTCCTCGCGGTTGGGCAATGGGCTTAAAGACTGTTTATAATGATGGAGACAAAGTTGTTGTTTTTAATAACTCTAATATCTTAGTTTTAAACGATAAACTTAAAAAAGTAGCTTCTTATACTTCCGTTGATGAAGAGGAAGAAAAAACATATAGTTCGGAAAATCTTTACTTGAATTTAAACCATAAGTCTGGAATTGCCTTGGCCCTGGTAGATTTAAATGGCGGCGGCTACTTTCCTAACGAAAAATTAAATATAAACTTTGGTGGCGTTAAAACCAGTATTAAGGCTGATAATCATGGCCGATTTGAAAAGACTTTAACAATCCCTGATTTAGGAACAACTTTTAACAGCGGTACAGATATTAAAGTTGACGGTGAAACATCTAAACTCTCCTATAGTATCTCCTTCCGAATAGTCAAAGAATAAGTAGATAAAAATATTTTTAAAAAACCGCGGCTGATTGTCGCGGTTTTTTTATTCAGAGATTAAGTGTAGTTTATTCTTTTAATAATCTATTATATATTCCGATAACGGATTCTAAATTTTTCTCAACTGAAAAAAGTTCAGCAGTATCACTGGCCGCTTTCTCAAGAGACTCTCTCATTTCAAGCGGAAGACTATTTAAATAGTTTATTCTATCGGCTAGTTTTCTGCTATTACCAGTCTCAAAGATTAAACCATTTTCTTCATCTTTGATAACTTCCGGTAGGCCGCCCATATTTGAAGCGATAATGATTTTACCAAGAGAAAGCGCTTCCATTAAGCTAAGAGGCATATTCTCGGCCCAAATTGAGGGTATAACGACCGCCTGTGATTTTTTAATAATATCTATCAGTTCTGATGAATTTTTCAAGCCAACGAACTCTACGGGAGCCTTTAAGGAGTCGCCTATTTTCTTTAAACTATCTTCTTCCGGCCCAGTTCCGGCAATTACTATTTTTTGTCCGCTTAAACTTGCCGCTTCAATAAGATTAATTAAACCCTTCTCTTCACTTAAACGACCGAAATAAAGAAAGTAATTATCTGTTTCTTTAGACCCGCTACTATCATCGGAATTAATAGAACCCTCTTTTGGCAAATTATGGGGGTTATAAATAACTTCTACCTTTTCTTCATCCTGTCCGAACTTAACAACAATATCTTTCATGAAAGCGCTCGGTGCAATAAAAACATTGACTTTATTCTCGTAAATCTTAAGGATACTATGATGGAAATACATTTCTAAAGAAGCAAGCAAGCTTCCGGGTAAAGAATTCTTAACGCATTTATTTTTAGTACAATTATAGTATTTTGTCTTTAGACAATCTTCACAATACTTGCCTTTCGTAAAAAGCATGTGATTCGGGCAAATCAATTTATAATCATGCAAATGCATAACAACCGGAATTTTCTTCTCATAAGCCACATCTAGAATAGAAGGAGATAAGTGATGATAAATATTATGAATATGAATAATATCTGGTTTAAAATCATTAAGTAGTTTAGTAAATTTTCTTTTAGCTTCAAGGCTATATAAAACTCTAGTCGGACTTTTTAATTTATCAACTAGGCTCTGGTTATTAAAACTAACCCGGGAAACAAAATAATTGCTGTAAATTGAGTCTTGATTTTTAGGATGCTTCATCGCGAAAACAGCAACCTCATGTCCCACTTCTTTTAAGGCAACCTCTAAATCTAAAAAATATTTATCCGCTCCGCCGCGTGGATAATAGTATTGATTAACTTGTAGTATTTTCATAATTCTTTAATAAATCTTGATATAACTTTTGGTATTCTTCGGCCGTTTTAGTGATAGAAAATTTATTAATTATTTCATTTTTTAATCTTAATGATCTTTCTTTAACCGGAGCGCTATCAATATTATTTAAAAGCCAAGAAATTTTATCGGCCAAATCTTTTTCGTCTCCAGCCCTAACTAAATAGGAATCTTCTTGATTTAAAACTTCTTTAATCCCATCAACATCTGAGGCGATTATTGGCAGTTCCGTTAAGGCGGCTTCCATTAAGACAATCCCCTGGCCTTCCCAGAGCGAAGGAAAAACAAAGGCATCAAGTGAATTTAAAAAAGCGGGTGCGTCTTCTACTATTCCAATTAATTTTATTTTGTCGCTTAGCCCCAAACCTTTTATTTGTTTATTTAAACTATTTTTTAAGGGACCGGCGCCAACAATTAGAAATTCAAAATTTAAATCTTTGATTCTCGCCAAGGCATTGATTAAAACGGAATGACCTTTTTGCGGAGATAATCTGCCAATTGTTCCTAAAATTATTTTTCTAGGCTCACTACTAGTCGTTTTAATTTCTTTATTAAAATTCAAAAATTTATTTATATTTAAACCATTATAAATTACAACAATTTTATCAGCCGAGATTTTATAACGCTTAATTAAATCATTCTTTACCGCTCCGGAAATCGCCACGATTTTAGAGGCCATCCGACTAGTTATTTTTTTAATAGCGTTAGAAATAAATTTTTCGTCTGGGTTAAGATTTTGTTCGGTTGAAATAATAACCGGAATATTTAAAATCTTAGCGGCCAAGCGGCCGTATAAATCGCCGCCTAGTTGCGTATGAACAATAGTCGGTTTAATCTTTTTTAAATTTTTTAGAATACTTAAAAAATTAGCAAAATCAATTAAATATTTTTTGTTTAAAATAATAACAGAAACATTTGCTTCTTCTAATTCTTTTAACCATAAACCGCCGCGTTTAAAAAGAATTAGAGTCGCTTCGTAAATATCACGATCTAGATTTAATATTAAATCAACTAAAAATCTCTCGGCCCCGCCGGAATCAAGAGTCGGAACAACATAAACAATTTTTATTTTACTTGCCTGATTGCTCGGATTTTTTAGCATAGTATTTTTCTAATAAACTAATGGCGACCAAACATAAGGTTATCGGCAGCCAAACTTTTCCTTTATAGTATGAGGTATTAAAAATCTGAAAAAATAAAGCGCCGCCGGCCGATAAATATAGCGGTAAGAGCCAAGGGTTGCACTTCTGATAAATTTTTAAAGAATTATAAAATACTTTAAACAAATAAACTAAAATAAATATCCAAGCCGCTAAACCAAAAACGCCGTTTTCCGCTAAAACTTTTTGGAACATTCCATGTGAATCAAGCGGGGCGCCATATTTAGCTTTAAAGCGAATATTATTATCAACTAGATTAATAAACTGGCCGTCGCCATAACCAAGATATGGTTTATCGTAAAAAGCTTGAATCGCAATTTCAGTTAGTAACCAGCGGTTTTCGGTTGAGCTAGTGTTCTTATTTTGCAGCTGCTCCATCTTAAATATAAGCGGAGACATTAGTATCAAAATCCCTAAGAAAGTGAAAATTATTTTTATAGGTTTATAATTTTTTGAACGAAGATAATACCAGAGATAAATAACTAGCTGTAATGATAAAGTAATCCAGCCCGATTTAGAAAAAGTTAAAATCAGGCCTAGCGCCATAATAATAAAAACTAAATCTAAAAATCTCTTTACTCTTATTTTTTTTTGGAAAAATTTTAAAACTAAAACTAAAAATATACCGACATTAAGATACTCAGCGATTAAATTCTGATTTTCGCCAAATAAATAAACGCCGAACAAACTGATTGATTTTAAGCGGAAAAAACTATCGCGCCAGTCTTGACCGTAAAGTGACATAAAGCCGGAAATCAAAACCAGAAAAGAACCAAGGACCATCGCGATAATTGTTTTCTTTAATATTTTAGTGTCCTTTATTATATTGTAGGGTAAAAAAATGTAGGCGAAATAAAGAAATAGGGGCCAACGAGCTAAATAATAAATAGAATAACTAATCTGGCTAGAGAACAAAGAAGAAATAAAACTTATTCCTAAAAAAATTAAAAACGGAAAAGCTAAGGGCCATTTTAAAGTTATTTTATCTTTAGTTTCAAAAATAAGTTGGAAAAAATAACGAGTAACAAAAGCGGTTAATAATAAAAGAGCCAGTAAATCAACTAGAGGAAAATTTAAGCCTTTAAAATAAAAGTCTAACCCGATAATCGGCAAACAAAAAGCTACCAGATATAAACCAATCTCCGGCCAAAAACTAAAAAAAGTTAGTAAAAAAATAGTTAAAATAACTAGCAATATTGTTAACATAGATACCTTAATAATACCTTAAAATTATTAAAAAAAGAAGATTAGACCGAATAACTATGAAGTTACCAATCTAATCTTCCCTCTCACTTGCTGATTGTTATTTTTCCCCTTCTTGTTGAGGGGAAAACTTCTACTCTGCCTTTCTGGTAGAGCCGAAAATAACATGAATCATTTTTGCTGGCTGATTCCAATGGTTCGCCAAGATCAACTTTAAACTCCGGATGGATAGTTGGATTGTCTTGACCAACGGCAATATAAACATTGTCTGTCAGTAAAGCACTAGCGAGGCCGAACATAAGATCCTTGGATTCAACGGTAAATATTGTATATTTACCGGTCTGGCGGGCATTGCTCATTGATTTGTGCCAGCCAAAGTCTTTCTTGCCTCCTAGATAGTCATTAGGAAACTTCTCAAATATACGGCCATCAAGGATGTCCATGAATTCAATAGTTCCCTTATTCGCCAATAGCAGCCTATCCTTATTCATCCCATTTTTAATTAAGGATAAAAAAGAATAAATTCCCTTTGACCAGGCTTTATCCAGAGACGTTGAATCGTCAGCCACACCGTCGTTGTCGGCGTCAATCTTAGCGTTTACCCAGGCGATATTTCCACCGCCGTTGTCCATGAAGTATCCATCCCAGATTGGGTTTTCTAGAATAAGCAGCTGTTTTTCAGCTAAATATTCAACGCAATTTTTGCCGTTTACTCTCGGACAATCTTGGGATAAATTCAACATTACCATCCCTTTGTAAAATACCGTTTTTTCGCCGGTGCTATTTTTCAATAGCCATTGCGAATATTTTTCGGTAATTTCTTGGAGTAAGGCGGTCTGAATTTGCCTTATTGTAATCGCCGGATTAAATAATTCCATTGGGTTAGAATAACAAATTAACTTAATGTTTTTATTAAGCTTTTTGATTAATTCTAGCGCCTCTGGGTTATTTACCAGGTTTTCTTCATCAACAATAATAATTGAGTAAAGAGACAGGTTTCTAGCCTCTGTGAGGCTTAAAACTGGCGCTGTCCAATAAACAGCGGACTTAACGAGGTACTGACTCCTTGCCTCACTGGCAATGAAAATCAACAAAAAGCTTAAAAAAATGATAAGTTTATTCATAGCGTAGGTCCCTCCTCTGGGCCTTTTTTAAAAGAACATTCGTATTATTAGAACTATTTATTCTATAACGTTTTATAATATTAGTCAAGTAAATACTAGACAAGGGCCAAGCAAAACTTGACAAAGATATTCAAGTATGATAAATTAATGGGTCAAACTAATTATAATTTGGCAAATAATAATTCAGAACTTTAACAATAAACTTTGATATGCTCTTGTCCCGTAGTTAAAGAACGGGGCTCATTAGAAATGAAAAAAACAAGATTGATTTTATTGGCCATCCTAGTGATGGTTTCTACTGTTGGATTTACCCAAATTACCCTGAAAAACGCTTCGCAAAACAATATCCGGGTTTACTCTACGGATGGTATGCAGAGCGTTAACGTCCCCATGGGGACAACTGTTTCCGTTCCCTTCCTGAAAGAAGCAAACGGCGTTACTGTTTGCCGAATATCACATTCGGCCTATAAGCCTGGGAGCAGTTTTATCTGGACTAGCGATGGCGAGTTCACTTTAACTGTTAAAAACGGACAAGCAGTTTTTTCAAACACCAAACAAAAACCTGGACAAGCTATCGTACCAGGCGCTGAGACAGGAAAAAGGGCTAGAAATTTAAAAGTAATTTTCCCTGGTCAATCTGAACCGGAAAAGATCGTTAAAGGAGATGTCCCGAAAGACTGGTTTACAACAACCACCTTTACGGTCCAGAACCTCTGTACAATTACAATCATCGGCTACAGCGATCCATTCCTCGGCATGTGCTTGAAAGCCAAGCAAGTGACGAGTAAGAGGATTACTGCTCCAACTGGAAATCTACAAGCCGCCTTTGGTTATGACCTTGACGCTGACAGCATTGCGACAGGTAAAAATCGTAAGTGGGCAGTTCTGGATAAAGCCATTCCCGAGGGCATGGACACGTTAAAAATTTATAACGAGAACTTAGTTCTGGCTAATACCGGAATTAAAGTTACAAAAATTTTTAAGAACAGAACGAGCCTCGGTTACCTGATTGTTAACGATGAATTCTCTTATGGGAAAAAGAAGGTGAAAACTATTTCACCCGGATCTACCCAAAAAGTTGATTTTTATCTTGGCTGGAATGTCATGGCCGTCCAGTACAAGGACGAAAATGGCTACCCCAAGCAGGCAGTCCTGCTCTTCCTTGTAACAGACAAAGCTGGAGTCGTTAATCTGACCCAAAAATCCGGCAAAGGAGATTCAATTTCCGAAAGCAAGCTGGAAATCAAGTAGGCTATAGCGAAGATATTAAATAGGGGGCAAAGCGTTTACAACAAACGTTTTTGCCCTCTTTTTATTTTAACAAAAAACCCTTTTGAATTTGAAAAGGGCTTTTTTATTTATCAAGAATATTTTTAAACTTAGTTAAGATCAACTCGGATATTCTGATCAGTTCCGGGGCTTACCTGTTTAACTTTATTTTTATAATTAATAATTATTTTAGTTTTGGCG
>CAIVBF010000019.1 GCA_903904095.1 uncultured bacterium
AAAAAACGGCTAGAGGTAATATCTTACTTTTTTAAAGCGAGAACTTGGAATTATTTAAAAAAAGCCCGCCACGATATCCAGAGTAATAGAAAAATTAAAGATAATGAAATATTAAAAATGGTATCTGGTAAAATCTGGTATCAAGAGATCGCCGACCCAAAACTAAAGATTATTAATCCTGTTTTTAATGCTTATTTTTTATTAATTAAATTTTTAGCTAATTTATTAAACTTTTAACCCTGGCTATGGACCTCTCAATAATTATTGTCAACTATAAAAGTAAAGAAAAACTGAATCGTTGTCTTGATTCAATAATTAAGGCTGATCTAAGAGGCTTAAATTATGAAATAATTTTAGTTGATAATAATTCCGGTGATGATTTAAATGATTTGTTATCTTTGTTTGGCGAAAAAGTTAATATAAAATTAATAAATAGTTCAAAAAATTTAGGAATGGGCGGTGGGAATAATTTAGGAATTAGAGCGGCCAGCGGGGAGTATATTTTAATTCTGAATCCTGATACAAGCGTCAAAGATAATGCAATCATTGTTTTATTTAATTATTTAAAAAACAATAAAAGAGTTGCTTTGGTTGGACCGAAGTTGCTTTACCCTGACGGATTATTGCAATCTTCTTGTTCTCGTTTCCCAGTTTTTTTCATGCCTATTTTACGCCGCACTTTTCTCGGTAATTATTTTAAAAAAATAAGAGATAGTTTTACGATGGATGATTTTGATCATAATTCTATAAAAGAGGTTGATTGGTTAATGGGTTCCTGTCTGCTCTTTAGAAAGGAAATTATTTTAGATAGTGGAAAAGTTTTTAAGCCCTATTTTGATGAGCGCTATTTTATGTATTTTGAGGATATAGATCTATGCCGCCAGATTTGGGCTAATGGATTTAAAGTGGTTTATAATCCAGAGGCAATTTTTGTTCATGATCATATGCGACAGAGTGCTAAGCATCCCTGGTATTTGGCGATTTTTTTAGATCGTTTAACTTGGGATCATATTGGTTCATGGTTGAAATATTTTTTAAAGTGGACTATAAAGAAACTATAAATATAAAGTTATAAATTAATTTGTACCCGTCTATTTGCGGGAAGCTGTTAAATAATATGAAAAAAATAACAAAAGCTATTTTTCCAGTTGCGGGTTTTGGAACGAGATTTCTGCCGGCCACTAAAGCTCAACCAAAAGAAATGCTGCCGATAGTTGATAAACCGGTAATTCAGTATTTAGTTGAGGAAGCGGTTAAAGCCGGTATTGAAGAAATTACTTTCGTCACCGGACGCGGCAAAAGAGCGATTGAAGATCATTTTGATTACTCTTTTGAATTAGAAAAAACATTGGTAGAAAAAAATAAACTAGATTTATTGAAGAAAGTAAAAGCAATTGACGCTTTAGCCAAATTTTCCTATGTTCGCCAGCCTATTCCTAAGGGCGATGGGCATGCGGTTAATTGCGCCGCTCATCTATTCAATGACGATGAGTCAGTTTTAATTATGTTTGGCGATACGCTTTATGACGCCGAGATTTCTCCGGTGACTCAAGTTATGGATGTCTACGAAAAATATGGCGCAACCGTTATTGGCTTAGCAGAGGTTGAACATAGTCTTGTTAGCCAGTTTGGCGTAATCGGCGGCGAAGATTTGGGTAATGGAGTTTATAAGATTACTAAGTTTATTGAAAAGCCGGCGCTAGTTGATGCCCCCTCTAATTTAGTTCAAGTTGGGATTAATATAATTACTCCGGATGTTTTTAAAACCTTGTCCGGAATGGAATCGGGCAAGTCCGGGGAGATTAGACTAGCTGACGCTTTTGACCAAATGCTAGAAAATGGCCTGCCTCTTTATGGTAAAAAATTAGAAGGAGAATGGCTGGATACCGGTAACAAATTTAATTTTATTAAAGCGACTTTGAAATTCGGTCTTAAAGATCCAGAAATTAAGGATGACTTGAAGAAATTAATTAATGAGTTAGGAGATTAAACTAATCTAGAAAAATAAAAAAACCTTCTTTACCGAAGGTTTTTTTGATAGATTATTTATTGAGTAATTATTTTATAGACCCCCTCCTGTTTATTTATTGTCGCGCTAAAGTAAATTAAGTCATTTTTTTCATCAAGCCAGACATCACTAATTTTATCGGTATTCAAAAGGTTGGTAATTGCCCCGCTTTTTAAATCAAGCGCGTTTAATTCTTTATCACTGGAGAAAACTAAGTAATTATTTTTTTGGTTAGAAATAACTTTTGTTATGTTTTTTCCTAATCTCGTTATTAAGTTGTCCTGGCTATTCGTTTTATTGAAATGATGAATTTCCCAATCGTTATTGTAAAACAACTCCTCTGAATTAACCCACTGCCAACTAATAATATTCTTTAGAACATTAACTTCATTAAATTTTTCCTGGTTAATAAGATACAGAGTTTTATTTTGGCTGTCGTAAAGATTAATAACGCCTTGTTCTAATGACAGGTGATATTTAGCGATTGAGGGTAGATCTAGGGTTTGCTCAACTTTCTGAGTCTTTAAAGAATAATCTTGTAATTTTAATTTGTTATTTTGCTCGCTGACATAGAAAATATGATCGGAATAGGCGACAAAAGTTAGATAATTTTCGCCTTCTTTTACTGTAACACTTATATTATTACCGGTTATGTAATTAAGTGAATTATTATTTTGATAATAAAAACGATTAGTATTTGAGTCATAAAACCAGTTATTTGTTTCTTGGCCGACTTTTTGTTTAAGATCTTCGTTGCTGTTTTTGTTAAAATTTAAAATTATTCCATTGCTAAACAATCGGTCACCATTATCTAACCACTCAAAACCAGATTTTTTATCAGTGTTTATATCATAAACTTGGTTTGAGGAGAGGTTAATAATTTTTTTGGCATCTATAATATACAAATATTTTTGGTTTGGGCTCAAGCTTATAGTGTTAGAAGTACTGCTGCTTATGAGCAGAGATAAGTCCGATCTAAAGAGATTAATATCTTCAAGAAAAGTAGTTTGACCGGAATAAATAGTAACTTTTTTTTCAAAAGGCCAATAGCCTTCTTCTTCAAATCTAATCTTGTATTCTCCTGGTAGTATATTTTTTATCTTGGCTGGCGTTCTGATATAATTTTTTTGTCCCCAAGATAAAAAAGAATTAACCTCTGCTTTATCGTCTAAATAAATTAAAGCATTCTTAGGAATTGTGCTAACGGCTAGCATTCCTGTTTTTTGCAATAATTTATTAAAATTTAAAGGCCAGCTTAAATTAAATTTATAACCGGAGGCGTATAGAGAGATAATTATCGTTAAAACGACAAATAAAAAAACAAAAATATGAAAAAGATAATTTTTGAAGAATTTAATCATAGATTAGCGATCAAGAATGGTTATGTCGGCGCCGAGTTTGTTGAGTCTGTTGTATAAATCTTCATAACCGCGATCAATTGAGTAGGAATTTCTTAAAATTGATTGACCTTTCGCGGCTAGCATGCAGATTAAAATATTAATTGAGGGCCGAAGGGCTGGCGGACAAACAATTTCATTCGGTTTTAATTCACTCGGTCCGGTGACGGTTACGCGATGCGGATCATGAAGCATTATATCAGCGCCTAGTCTACTTAATTCAATATAGTAAATAGCTCTATTCTCGTAAATCCAGTCATGAACTAGAGTTGAGCCTTCGGCTTGAGTTAAAATTGGCACAAAAAGAGGCAGATTATCAATGTTTAAACCAGGATATGGCTGAGGATGAATTTTATCTGGCAAAGCTCGTAACCGGCTAGGAATTATTTCAATGTCAACAACATCAAAATAACCATTGCTGGATTTGTATGACTTACTGATTTTGAATTTCTGCCCCATCACTTTTAACTTTTCAATTTCTAAGGATAGAAAATCAATCGGACAATTAGTTATTTTTATATTTGATTTTGTAGTAATTGCTAAAGAGATAAAAGCCATTGATTCAATTGGATCAGGCATTAACGGATAATTTCTTACTGGGCGTAGCTCCTTAACTCCATTAATTTTTAGATTATTAATACCCTCCCATTCAATTTTAGCTCCAGCTTTTTTTAAAAAAACGATTAAATCTTGAACCATGTAGTTAGCGGAAGCAAATCTAATCTTTGTTTCACCGGGAGTGAAGATGGCCGCCATAATTGTATTTTCAGTAGCCGTATCACTTGTTTCATACATTGTGAAAGAAGCGGCTTTTCTTTTCTCATAGCTTATATTATAAGCATTATTAGTTTCCTTTACTTTAATTCCTAAATACTTTAAGGCAATTACGTAAGGATTGACAGTTCTTTTTCCTAATTTACAGCCCCCGGCCTTTGGCAGGGAAAAGTTTTTAAAGCTAGATGTTAGGGCACTCATCAAAAGAAGGGCAGATCTTGTCTTTATAAAGGATTCGCGATTTATTTTTTCCGGGAATAAATGGCCATCATTATATATTTCTAATTCGTGGTTTCCGCTCCAAGTTATTTTTAGGCCCAAGGAATTTAAAATCTCAATAATTCTATTAACTTCTTCAATGCGCGGGACATCGTTTAGGGTTGTTTTGCCCTTAATCATCGCCGTGGCGCATAGGATGGCGACAGCCGAATTCTTAGCTGAATTAGTCTTTATCGTCCCATGGAGTTTTTTGCCCCCATTTATGAGTAAATTTGCCATATATTAGGTAATTTTAATCTATATTTTAATATTATCTTTACTATAGCTCATTTATGGACATTTTTCAATCCCGTTTATTGACATTTTTCAAATATCTGGTAATATTGAGTAATGTTAAGCACAATAGGTTAATTTTTTAAATTTATGGCAAAAATTGCAGTTATTAAGACTGGCGGAAAACAGTATAAAGTCCAAGAAGGGGATACTCTAAAGATTGAAAAGTTAGACGCAGAAAATGGCGCTAAATTTAAATTAGAGACCTTATTAATCGCCGATGGCGCTAATATTGAATTAGGCCAGCCTTCTTTGGGCGAGAAAGTTGAGGTTGAAGTTTTAGATACCGCCAAAGATGATAAAGTATTGGTTGTTAAATACAAAAATAAAACTCGTTACAAAAAAACTGTCGGTCATCGTCAGATTTTAAGCAACGTTAAAGTTTTACACATTGCATAATACTTAAACTCTTGAAAACTAAAAGTCCGCTACTTAATTAAGGCAGCGGACTTTTGTTTTAAGATATATTCATTAAAAGGATAATTTATTTGATTTCGTTGCGATATTTCAGGGCACTGCCCAAAGTTAATTCATCGGCATACTCTAAATCAGATCCGGCCGGCAATCCCTTAGCTAGCCTGGTTATTTTTAGGTGATCTTTCAGTATTTTATTTAAATATAAGGTGGTCGTTTCTCCTTCTATAGTGAAGTTTAAGGCGATAATTACTTCCTGGACTTTATTTTCTTTAATTATTTTAATTAATTTATCAATTGGTAAACTATCTGGGCCAATATCTTCAATCGTATTAATTAAATTACCGAGAACAAAATATTTGCCTTCGTACTGTTTTGTAGATTCAATATTTAGTAAGTCTTGAGTATTGGAAACGATGCAGAGTAAGTCTGTTCGTCTATTATGGTCCTGGCAGATTGGACATATTTCGGTTTCGCTGATCATTAGGCAGTTTTTGCAAATTGTTACTCCCTCTTTTAATTCGCTAATTGCTTTAGCTAAATTTTGTAATTTTTCGGAACTTTGTTTTAACAAATAAAAAACATAGCGTTCGGCTGTTTTTGGTCCGACGCTTGGGAGAGTACTGAGCTTTTCAATTAAGTTTTGAATCGCTTTAGGATACCTCATTTATTTAAAGGAGAAATAAAATTAATTCATGCCTGGAAAACCGCCCATTTCTTGCATCTTTTTGGCCATTACTCTTTGAGTTTGTTTGATAGCGTCATTAATACATTTTTTTACGGTGTCTTCCTGGGCTTCTTGATTTAAATTTGGATTTAGAGTCAAAGATAATACTTCCATATTGCCGTTAAGAACTATTTTAACGCCGTTTCTTTCTTCGCTTATTTTTTCTTGGCTTAACGCATCTTGCATGGTTTTCGCAAAGGTTTTCTGCCGGTGATCATCCCGGTGATTCTGGTAACAGTCCTGATTCTACCTGCAAACTTTTCAACTGCCGCTAT
>CAIVBF010000020.1 GCA_903904095.1 uncultured bacterium
AATGATTTAACCGATCCGGAAACATTAGCCCATTTATTACAGTATGACTCCTGTTATGGTTCAACTCACCAAAAAATTAGCGCCTCTAAAGATTCTATAATTATTGATGGACATAAGATCCCTATTTTAGCTGTAAAAAATCCCGAAGAGTTACCCTGGAAAGAGCTGAAAGTTGATATTGTCCTTGAATGCACCGGCCGTTTTACTAATAAAGAGGATTTAAGCATGCACTTAAAGGCGGGCGCTAAAAAAGTAGTTCTATCTGCTCCAGCCAAAAAGGGTGGCGTTAAAACTATTGTTATGGGAGTTAATTTAGACAAAGTGAATAAGGGCGATCATCTCTTGTCTTGTGCCTCTTGTACGACTAACTGTTTAGCTCCGGTAACAAAGATTGTTAAGGATGCTTTTGGTATCAAGAAAGCTTTAATGACTACCGTTCATTCTTATACCGCTGATCAGAATTTGGTTGATGGACCTCATAAAGATTTAAGAAGAGCGAGGGCGGCCGCAGTTAATATTATTCCAACAACGACCGGGGCAGCTATTTCAACTACTGAGACCATTCCTTCCTTGAAAGATAAATTTGATGGTTTGGCGGTGCGTGTTCCTACGCCAGTCGGCTCTTTGTGCGATACAGTCTATTTATTAAATAAGAGAACCAGTGTTGAAAAAGTTAATGCGGTTTTTGTGAAAATGTCTAAAGGAAAACTAAGCGGGATTGTTGAGGCATCTAACGAAGAATTAGTCTCAACCGATATTATTGGCAATTCACATAGCGCCATCATTGATTTAAAAAATACTAAATTAGTTGATGGGGATTTATTGAAAGTTATTTCTTGGTATGATAATGAATGGGGCTATTCAAACCGTTTTGTTGAATTAGCTGATTATTTAAAAAAATATCTTTAAATTTATTTCAAGGAAGAAGAGATTAACTCATTAATCATTAATTATATGAAATTAGAAAATAAAATTGCGATTGTAACTGGGGCGGCGAGTGGAATCGGTCAAGCGATTGCTGATACTTATATTGCTGAAGGGGCTTGTGTTGTTTATGCTGATTTAAATCAGGGTGATTTAAAGCTTGACGGCAAAAAAGCAATATTTGTAAAATGCGATGTTTCTAAAAAAGAAGAAGTTGAAAATTTAGTTAAGGTTACTATTGAGAAGTTTGGTAAGTTAGACATTATGGTTAATAATGCCGGCGTCGGCGATTCCGCCGGCGTCCTAGATGCTACTTATGAAAATTGGGATAAAGTAATTTCTATTAATTTATCGGGTGTATTTTACGGCGCTCATTTAGCCGCTCTCGCGATGAAAGATAAGGGAATTAAAGGGTCTATCATTAATATGAGTTCTATCTTGGGATCGGTCGGTTTAGCGGGCGCAGTTTCTTATTGCGCGGCTAAGGGCGGAGTAGTTCAATTAACTCATGCCTCTGCTTTAGATTTAGCTCCCCATGGTATTAGAATAAATGCGATTGCACCTGGTTTTATAGCTACTAATATGACCAAGGGTATTCTAACCAACGAGGGTTTTGGCAATATGGTCAAATCAAATACTCCTTTGGGTTATGTCGGCGAGCCACAAGATATTGCTAATGCCGCTTTATATCTCGCCAGTGATGATTCTAAATATGTAACAGGGACAATTCTTTATGTTGATGGCGGCTGGACAGCTAGATAAAATCTAAAATAAATTACTATTAAAATAATGGTCAAGGAAGATATTATAAAGAAAATAGAAAAAGCCGGTTTAGTTGGCCGTGGTGGCGCGTCTTATCCTGTGGCTCAAAAATGGCAAGCGGTCAAAGATACCTTGAAATCTAAAAAAAGAGCTTATATTGTTATTAATGGGGCTGAAGGAGAGCCGGGAGTTAAAAAGGATGATTATGTTCTCAAAAATTTCAGCGCCGAAGTTATTGATGGCGTTTATTTGGCTGATAAATTTTTAGGGTCCAAAAAAGTTGCTAAGATTTATTTTTATTTAAATAATGATTATTATCGTAATTATTCAGAAAAAATTAAGAAAATATTGGCGACGAAAAAGTTCTCAGCCCTGAATAAAAAAGTTGAGTTTTTTATTAAACCGGAAAAACTTCATTATATAAGTGGCGAAGAAACGGCAATTTTAAATTTGATTGAAGGTAAACGCGCGATGCCTCGCCTAAAGCCACCCTATCCATATGAGAGTGGACTTAACGGATCGCCAACTTTAATCAATAATGTTGAAACTTTTTATGATGTCAGCTTGGTGTCTTCCGGAAAACATGAAGAAAAAAGATTTTATACTATCAGTGGGTTTGTAAAACATCGTGGTGTTTTTTGCCTCCCGTCCCATCTCAGTATTAATGAGGTCTTGCGGGTGACTGATAATTATCCAAATAAATCGTTTTTTGTGCAAATCGGTGGTGAGGCGAGCGGGGAAGTTTTAAATTCGTCTCAGCTTGATTTACCGCTAGGCGGAACGGCCGCCCTGATGGTTTATGATCTTAAAAATACCGATAAGAATAAATTATTAGAGTATTGGTTAAAATTCTTCTATACGCAAAGCTGCGGTCAGTGCACTATTTGCCGCGAAGGAACTTACCGTCTGCTTGAGCTTATCAGTCAGAAGAATTATGATAAAAAACTGTTTAATGAGTTGTTGGATGTTTTAGAAGATAGTAGTTTTTGTGCTCTCGGATCTTCGGTCCCAATTCCGGTTAGAA
>CAIVBF010000021.1 GCA_903904095.1 uncultured bacterium
AGAACTTCCGGCTCCCATTTGATTTGATCTAAAATTCCTAGTGTTATCATGATTGGTTTTAAACCGCATTCCCCAGCATCTTTAATTAATTTTTTGTCCATCTTTAAAATATTATTAACAGTGTTTGTCGGGTCGCTTAAGTATTCAATTAACTTATTATCAAATTTTGGGCCTTTCGGCGAATATCCGGCCGGCGATTTCTTTTTTAAGCGATGAGACAAGTCTCCGGAGGCGATGACGGCAATATTTTTTTCGCTATTATTAATAATTTCTTTTAATCCTTGACCATATAAGAATTGTTCTTCTAATGATTTCTCGCTGGCCGGTGCGATAATTAATAATTTAAAATTGCCGATTATATTTTTTAATAGATAGGCGGGGATAGCGCTGCCATAGTCTATTATTTCCTGGGATATTAATTGCGTGGTTATTCCTGGCGATGATTTCAAATTATTTTTTATCTGGTCGGCTAGCAATGAATCTCCCGTTAAAATAGTTTTTGGCGGAATAAAACCGAAATCTTGTAAATTGATATTCATTTCCGGCGCAACATTAATTAAGAATTCATTGTCTTGAGCTAAGGCGTGAGGACTTATAATAATTAGAGTTTCTATTTCTTTGGTTTTTAGTTCTTCGGCAACTTGTTTATAAATATCGGCCGTTTTATTTAAAAAACTATAATGAGCTTTGCCAATTTCAGGGATTAATAACGGTGAATGGGGTAATAGAATCGCTTTTATTAAAGGCATAGATTTATTTAATTTCTTCGCCTAAGGGGTAAAGATATAGGAATTTAGAAGAGACACTAATTACATTTTTTGGATTATATCCTAATGAGCTTAAGACAAATTCATTATTAAATGGCCTTTTCTTTCCATTGGAAATTAAGTAAATAGTAGGGAAGGTATCAGTCTTAAGTAATGTTCCGTCTCCGAATAAAACTGGATCGGTTTTCGGATAAGAATCTAAAATTTTAGGCGATACTTTGGTAATTTTTTTGCCCTGGAACTTTGTTGCTAATAATATCTTGTCAGTTAAAGGAGCCTTAATACCATTCTCTACATAGAAAATTCCGCCTGATTTCGTGTCTTGCAATAGGGCGCCGGTAACATAAGTTGAGGTAGCTGTTATTGATTTGCCAATTTGATAATTAACTAAATCATCTGTGGTTGCCGTTTCAATTTCGGCGGGATTAAATCCTATTTTCTTGAAAGTAGCTAAGTTAGCGAAAGGTCTTTTTTCTTTGTCAACTAATAGATAGATAGTTTTATCGGGAGTTTGGACTAAAGAATAATTAGAAAACTTAATTGAGTCTCCTTGCTGGTAACCATCAATTGTTTCGTTGCTAACTGTTACAATTTGATTTGGCTTAAAGCGCGAGATGAAAGCTGAATAATTTACGAAAGGCCTTTTTTTGCCGTTTTCAATTAACCAAATCCCAGTATCATTCTTAGCTTGAAGAATAGATCCATCGGGATAAAGATTGACGGTTGTTGGAAAATAACGATTCCAGAGCTTATAAACATTATAGTTACCATTAAAAACATGAGGTGTGTAATTATACAACGAAGCGGTTGCCTGGTTTTGCGGAGTTATGGTCATTGTTTGATTGGAAGTTGTGCAGTATGGATCTAACGTATTGTTGATTGTGTAAGTTTGGCCGGCCTTATAATTATAATGACCCGGTTCTTTCATATAGGCTAGAAATTGTAGGGCAGTGCTATTAACTTGTTTCCCAAAGCCTTTATAGTAAGGGTTGCAGACCCAGCCATCGGGGCAGCCATAACCCATTGCCCAGTCTAAGTGGTTTTGTGAAGGATTCTGATCTTCAATAAGGCTAGCCTCCTTTTGTAGGGTCACTAATAATAACTTAGGATTTACAGTGGTAATTTTTTTACATTTAAGATTTTTTTCATCTTCAGTCGGGCTATCGCTCAAAGTAACCCCGTAACAATCAAAATTATTATTAGAAGCATCATAAATTATCTCGGCGGCTGATTTGGCCGTACCATGAGCATTTACAGTATTGTATCCGGCCAAAAAACTATTTTTTTGTTGTAAAAAATTTTGGATGTCCGCCAGACTCATTGAATTATAGTTTAACATTTCGCTGTCACTAATAATTTTTTCCGGGTTAAAGTTTGTGTCTATTGTTGCTTGCGCAAAAATAGGCAAGGGGAATAATAATGTTAAACAGATAATTAGTATTTTTTTCATAGGATTTAATTTAAAAAACAGTTTCGCTCTTTATTTAAAAGTAAACTTATTTATTGGTATAAAAATCCATATTTAGGATAATTACAAAGGCTAGTTAGAAACATATTGAGTCACCATCAAGCTTATGAATTGAGAAATGCTTTATTTATTGATATAATCAAATTATACTAAATTTATTACTAATTTTAAACAAAATGAATCTTGATAAAGGTTTTAAAAATATAGGTAATATTATCCCGGTCGAGGAAAAATTAAAGCAAGATCCGTCAATGTTAGGGTCTGTTCTTATTGATAAGGTTATGGATATTGATATACTACAAGCTCGTCAACCTAAAAATTTTGTTGATGGAGTTTTAAGCTTTAAGACCAAAGAACAGAGAAGAAGTGAGTTATTAGATAAAGTAAATGAGATTGAAAAATCCAGAAATCAGGTTATTAGCGCTCTTCTGAATGAAGAATATTCTGACAATGCGATAAACTTTTTGGATTATGCCCTTTCCAAGGAAGATACCCGTGATGACATGAAATGGGAGAATGAAATTCCTCCTTCTGAGCGGGTACGCCAGTTTGCTGAAAATATTGTTTTTGAAAATTTACCAATTTTTGAAAAATATATTGAGAATACTACACCTGGCAACACCAAGCAAACATTTAGAATTTTAGAGAAGATTATTCAATTGAATCAGGGAAAAATATTTGAAGCAATTTTGGAAAGTAATTTAGCAAAGCCCGAGGAAGTATTTAATAAATTTAATCAAATTAGGAGTACGGGCGAAGTGCCTGTTGATTTCAGAGAAGATTTTCTTAAGTTATCTGGTTCAAAGAATTATTTGGCTATCTTAGAGTTTTTAGAAAAACAGGCGCCGTTAATAAATCAAAAAATTGTTAAAGGCTTAAAAGAAGCTCCAAAAATAAATGATATTATTCATGAGTATGTACCAGGGTTTGAATTAGCTCTTAAGTATCTGCCAGTTAATAAAGCAAAGGAGTTGAGTTCTAATATCGGTGAATTGTTTAAAGTTCAAGATAGTTATCACAGAGGAGTCTTGGATGTCTTTATTGCTGATTACGCCGCTGAAATCAATCGGGCTGGGGGCGATATGACTTCTGAATTTTCCCATGATCGCGCGCATGAACTTCAGATTGGCTCAAAAATTTTTGCCACGGCCGGATATCAATATAAAGAAATAGGACCGGCATGGTCTAACAGCACAACTCGTGAAAACAACAGAGAGATGATGATTCGTAATCTAGGATCTCTACACGAATTAGAAAGCGAGCGCCCCGGTTCGGCCCGATATTTAACTGATAATTTTGGGATTGTTTGTTTTTCTCGTTATCCGATTGAAATATTAATAAAACAATATGATGACCGTGATGATAAAGACAGTCCTTTCGGTATCTATGTTACCGGTCGGACTGACCATAATGGATCAATGTATGCTTTTAATAAACAAGATAAAATTGAGGTTTTATCTGCTGAGGCCGAGCTTAACGGACGAACTCTAAAGATTATTGAGGTTAATAATACGGTTGATGCCGCCCGGAAGATCATTGATCTTACAAAAAAGTTAAACAATAAGGTTTCCTTTATGTTCGTTAATGCCCACGGAAATAATGAGGCAATGGCTCTTGGTCAATTTGATAGTTTCCGGCCTGATTTAAATATCGGTGATATTGCTAAGCCTGGGACTAAAAAATTTTTTCAATATTTTGAAGAAGGGGCAACGCTTGTTCTTAGTTCGTGTTTAACCGGTTCAGAACAGGGTATTGCCGAGAAGATTGCTAAAACATCAGGTATGACCGTTATTGCATCCGACCAGA
>CAIVBF010000022.1 GCA_903904095.1 uncultured bacterium
GCAACTCAATTTTTGACTCTGTTTTATTAATTTGTTTATTTTGATTTAATCCAATGACTTCTGTTTTTTTCTGCTGACTGTAAAAAATATAAAAAATAAAGCTAAAAAGCAACAATAAGCCTATTAATAGAGAGGCAATTAAAAATAATCTCTTTTTATTTTTAGTCATATTATATTAAGAATGTAACCTAGCCCCACAATAATTTAATTTTAAATTAGAAAATTCCAAATAACCATGGTTAGAATATGTGACTGATGGCTTTATGGTGCCACAAGACAAACCCTTGATAATTGTTCCATTAGCATAGCTGGTAATTGCCGTTGGGTTATTATCAATAACATTATTAGAGGGGGCGATAACAACGTCTTTCGGTTTAGTAATAATTCGGCCCAATACTTTATTAATCATAAGATTAATATCGTTTCCGGAAAAAGTATTGGTATTATTATCACAATTATGACCATTATTACTAGACCAATCACACATCTTTTGTTTAGGTACTAGATCATTGCTTGTATTATAATAAATGGTGTATAAGGAAATCCCTAATTTTTTGATCGCTTCGGCTTCAATATTAACATCTGGCGTCAAGTCACAATTATAGACATACTTATAGCTGCAACTTAAATATTGATCGTTGTTATAACTTATGTCCGGAAAAGCGGCGTAACAAGATTTATAAGAACATTGATTTTGAACTGTAGTAGCTTGAGCTAATTTTGTCTCAAAGAGACGGCTAAAAAATCTTTTTACCTTTAATAAATTATTATAAGCGGAGTGAACCGGAGTATAGCACTTGCCGCAATACCAGGGAGCTTCTCCTGGCCCACAATTATAAGGCAAGTCATCTGTACAGTTCGGATATGTACCCATGCAATTACAAGTGTTATTATAGCATCTACCACAGGACATATACTGAGTAACAGGGGTACAGACCTGTGTTGTTTCACATGACGGGTCAGAGGCTGGCAAACTATAATCACAGAGTAGATCGCAGCACTCAGTACAATTAGGATAGGTTCCGCCGCAATCGCAAGTTGCAGTAATCACTTGCGGATCGGTCATAGTATATCCGTCAACACCAGGAATACCGTCGCTCATTAAAATAACAATTTTTTCAACATTCGGATCAGTTATGGGTTTTAAAATTTCCTCAGCTTTATTTAAAGCTAATAAAGTATTGGTTTGAAAATCTGTTGAATAATTGCTAATAGTATTTTTTAAATTAATTAGACTGCCCGGAAGAGCTAAATTAATTAAAGGCTGATAATCAACCACGCGTGAATTATAGGCGACTAACCCGATTTTAATTGAGTTTTCAAGCGGCCAATTACTAACAATACTATAAATTCTATCTAAAAATCCGGTACCATCAGCGGCTAAGGCGCTTTTCAATCTGTTTACCGCCGTTTCACCAGTGATATCAGCATCCATGCTTTTTGATAAGTCGCTGACTAAAACAATCGCTTCGCTGTTCGGTTTGCCGATAAATTTAACATCAACACTACTTGTTCCTATTTGCGAACAATCATTTAGAACTAAGTCGGTGTCCATAGCTTCTCCGGAATTACTGACGGTAAAGGTTTTAGAAGATTCAATATGCGACATTGACTCCGGAAGATCAACCGAGCAGTATTTCTTAACTAATAGTATAAAGGAATATATATTTGAGCATTCCGTATCGCTGGAATTATTACAATATTGATCTTTTATTTTTACGGAAATATTAAAACTTTGATCACTAAGTTTTTGAAAATTTAATTTCTCAAAACCGGAAATTATTCCCGAGCTAGGATCAATTGTTAATTGTCCACTTAAGTTATCAATCAACGAGTAGTTAATTTGATGATTATCGGAATCGGAAGCGGCTATTTTAATAGTGGCTTTTTCGCCATTATCAATCGCCACCGAACAATTCTCGTCAGGGCCGCAAACTTTAGTCACATTATTTGAAAAAGTAGCTGTCAATCTTTGAAATACGGGGGGATGATTAATGATGTTATAAGTAATATTTGAGTTAATCTTTATAGTTGAGATAGTCGGATCAATAGAATAGAGATTAATAGAGTAAATTCCAGTGTGTTGAGCCGGTTTAAAGCTTTCCGTTACGCTCATTCCACCTATAGCAAACCCGCTATTAGTAAAGACTGTTTCGTCAATCGGAACACCGTTAAAAGTGGCGCTTTGAAAATGCAAATTAGCCAAAGGATCTTTATTTGCATCAGTGCCGCTTATTGCTACTGAATCGCTATTCCCAATAATTGTAGTTTTGCTGCCCTTCTCAATAGTCATTGGAAATGGATCAACTCTAACGTCAAAATCTTTAGAATAGGTGCTATTAGCCTCGCCTCGACCATCGTCAACAGTTAACTTAATTTTGTAATAACCTAGTTCACTGACGTTACCCGTTCTAACAGCATAGAGCCTTCTTTGCCCAGTACCTGGTAATGGTATAACTGAAAATTTGTTTAATCCGGCTACCCACTGCCATTTTCGGCTAAGCCAAGTATTACTATCAGGGTTAGCTAAATCAACTGATAATTTAACCGGATCACCGTCAACATCAGAAACGCTAACATAACCAATGAATTCATCCATAGACCGCCCAATAAGACTAACATCGCCTATTGCTGGACGATTATTAGCTGGGGAATCCTTAAAACAATTAAAAACATCTATATTACTATAGTTACTTTCAATTTGAGCGCAATATTTAGCTATCTTCCCTTTTCCATCTCCGATATAGGCGTAGGCATGGCTGTTTGAAGGCAAGATTGATTGTGATAAATCAGTGGCAAATTTTTGACTTTTTTCGTCCCAGCAAGTAGTAGAATCAAGCCCCGGACAAGACCCTAACTGGTTTAGAGGATCTACTGGGAGACTAGTGCCGAGTTCCTGTCCCAAGCTTTTTTGCCAGCTTGGCCAAGTTGATAAAGTCTTGCCAATTATGTAAGAACCGGAATTGATACTAGGATAGGTATTATTTTTTTGTTTATAATTATTAAGTCGCGTTTTTATTTCTTCTAAATCCGCTAATCTTTTTACGTCTCTAACTACTTTAGCTTTTTTGCTATTGCAATAGTCAGTATCCGGACAATCACTATCGTTCAAACAGGAAGTGGTTTTATTTTTATCACAAGATCCGATGTCGGACAGATTAGTATTAAATTTAAAGTTTTTTAATAATTGGCCAAAAATATCTAGAGTAGCTGCCCCCGCATCCTGGTTATAGGAAAGAACTAGAATATTGGTATAGAGAAAATCGGGCACGCCGTCATTATTTTTATCAACAACATTGGCAACATTAACATAAACAGTTCGCCCATTACGAACTGCATCATAACCGTCAATACGCAAAGATTGCGGCGAACCTTGAAAATTTTGTAGTTCATACCAGTGCAAACTACTGTAATGAAAAGGATTTTCTAATATTCTAACGGCAATAGCCTCCGACTGCTCGGATCTTGCGCTAAAAGGAGAAATTAAAAGTAATAAACTGAGAAACAATAAAGTAAATGAGAGATTAGGTTTTATTTTTTTTATTAGCATCACAAATTTATAAATATTTTTAAAATATAAATGATAATCAAAATAAAAATATATGGTTAAGACAATATTATTTTATCATATTTACCGTAATTTACAAATTTTTTTAGTATTAAAATTTAAAAAAGACCTGGAATATTTTCCCAGGTCTTCTCTCTTTTAGTGTTTATTCAACTATTTTACTTCGTAAACTAAGGTTACATCAACTTTTACTTCATTTTGACCGGATTGAATATTCGGACTGACCGCTTGCGGGGCTGAGCCAACCGCTAAATCCATTTTAGCGTTTGAGTACATTATTGGACTTATTACCGGATCGGAATTTTCGTAAACACTTTTAATTGCTCCTAATTTCATCCCGGACTGTTTAGCAATTAACTCCGCTTTTTCCTTTGCTTTCCCAATCGCTAATTCCCTGGCCTGATTTTTTAAGGCAAATTCATCGTCAATTGTAAAACTAATGTTTCCAACCTGATTAGCCCCCTGTTCGGTTGTTTTAGAAATAACATCACCAATCTTATTTAAATCACGAATTTTTAAAGTCAAAGTTTGAGTAACTTCATAACCAATTAATTCCTGGCCCTTGGCGTTTGTCCAGTTATAAACCGGATTTAAATTATAATTTGAAGTTTTAATGTCTTTGTCTTCAATCCCTAACTTTTTTAATTCGCCGATGATTTTATTCATTTTATTAGTGCTTTCGGTAGTTGCTTCGGCGGCAGCTTTCTTTACATCGGTTTTTAGGCCAACCTCAATATTAGCAATATCGGCCTTGGCATAGACCGTACCGGAGCCAACGACAGAAAATCTGTCTTGATCGTTTTTTTTGTTCACTGTTACTAAAGTCATAATAACAATGGCGGTTACGGCCAAAATCATTAAAC
>CAIVBF010000023.1 GCA_903904095.1 uncultured bacterium
CTCTAAATATTATACCAGTGCGAACGTCTGCTGTTGTATATATTGAATTGAGAAACCTGGAAATGCGGAGGTGCGTAACATGAAAATATGGAAAACCAAAATCTGGACACCGATTGACCTACTCTTAGCGAAATGGACCACTTTCTTGTTTGGCATGATAGTGGGCTCATTTGTGCCGGACTTCACCAGACAATATATCTGGTTCGTCGTCATTGCCATGGTACTACTAGCCATCAAACCGGTAACATCCTACTTGAGTGATAAAGAATAAGTTGCCGAAGGGAATTTTGAGCATCACAGTATCCATCCATATAGTCCGTACTCGTACTGGGTCCTTCTCCCAAAATTGCAATTATCAGCCTAACATCTAACCCAACAAACCATTTAAATATTAAACAGTTTTTCTAAATACCTGAACTAACTCTTCAATTGCTTTATCTTTGCCATTATTTTTTATGGCATTAACAACACAATGATTTAAATGATTCAATAACAAAACCTCTTCGGCTTTTTTTATTGCACTTCTAACAGCCGAGGTCTGCTGCATTATATCAATGCAATAGGTTCCATCTTCAACCATCTGAATTATCTTGCCGACATGGCCCTGAGCAATTTTTAAACGTCTAACAACGTCCTGTCGCGGCGTTGCTTTTTCTTTTTTAATAGCCATACTATTTTTGAATTAATTTAATGTTAATAATACCCTCCCCAGGAGGGTACCTATATAATAACTTTTTTAAAAAACTAAGTCAATAATATATAATTAAAAATATTTTACTGCTTGACGATAAGCTATTTATTTGGTTAAATGATATGAAAAGTTATTATGACTTTTTTGTTCTTTATATATAAACCAATCCTGTTAAAAATGAAAACAATTCCTAGAAGCCCCTGGCTCTTCCCTGAAGAGCATGCCGAAGTCGTCCAAAATCTTTTTGATTTTGGGTTACTGAAATTTAGTAACGACCGTAACCTGCCCTTGAAAAGCGGAGGTAAAACCGACGTGTACATCAATCTTAGGGACGCTAGAAACGACCCCAAGGCAATTAAATTCATTACTGAACTGCTTGCCAGACCGCTCAATCATCTGCATCCGGAAAGATTCGTGGAAATCCCTGATTCGGTTTCCTGCTTTGCTGGTCCGCTCTCTATCAAAACCGGCATTCCCTATTTAACAATCAGGGAAAAAGCGAAAGAAGGACGAGTTGCCATTAATGCCAACGTAATTGGAAGCCCAAAACAGGGCGAAAAGATTTGCATGATTGATGATGTGATTACCGATGGAGCATCAAAAATTGTTCCTTATGGGCAGTGTCAGATCCTTGGCCTCCACAATCAATCACTAATTGTTTTGGTTGATCGTCAACAAGGCTGGGAAAAGATTTTTTCCGACTTCGGTATGGATATGAATGTTTGGGCTGGGATGACCCTGCACGATGTCCGCCGACAACTGATTGAGCTCGGAATCATGCAACGCTGCAATCCAGTGACAGAGGAAAAAAATCCACTGATCGTTGCCTTGGATGGGAAAAGCTGGGACGATATTTTGCCGATTATGGACCAGCTACGAACAACGGGTTGTATCCTAAAAGTAAACGACTTGCTTTTTAATAAAGGAATTGAGGAGTTAATTCCTGACCTATCAGTTTACGGAAGAGTAATGGCAGATTTAAAAGGCCATGATATTCCAAACACCGTTGCCAACACCTGTAAACACCTAAGGGATTGTCCTCCGTGGGCAGTTACGGTTCACGCTTCTGGTGGAGAAGAAATGGTCAAAGCAGCCGTTGAAACTCTTAAAGGTACGAACACAAAAGTTCTTCCGGTGACAGTTCTTACATCAATCGACAAAACAACCTGTGAAGAGGTCTATACGCGACGACCAATGGAAGAAGTGTTGACCTTGGCCGCTATCGGTAATCGTGCCGGAGCACATGGTTTTGTTTGTTCCCCCGAAGAAGTAGGAGAACTTTCAAAGTTATATCCTGGTAAAGAATTTGTAACTCCGGGCATCCGATCGGGCGATAACGAAAAACAAGATCAAAACCGTACCGGGACACCAAAAGGCGCCAAAGAAAGTGGGGCCACTAAATTAGTCATGGGCCGACAAATTCTTAGTGCTAAAGACCCGGTTGCCGAAGTCATGAGGATTCTAACTGAAGAACTGGAAATTGTTTTTTAAACATCTTTTGTTCCGTTTAAAAAAGGCATAACACTCAAAACGTTATGCCTTTTAATTTAAAAAATTGAAACTATTTGTCCCAAGGAAAGTTTCCACCAAAACTTCCCCATTCCGCAACGCTCCGATATTGCGGTTTTCTTAACTCTAAGAAATCAATTATACCGGACGGAGTTAAATTATAGCCGCTGACCTCAACCGATTCTTTTGAATTATCTTTATTAGTAATTTCGGCAGTCGCCATAACCGGTTCCGCAACTCCGATTGAATAAGCTAATTTAACTAAAACTTCCTTGGCCGAATGTTTATTTAATAAATCAACCGCTATTTTTCGAGCCATATAGGCGCCGGACCGGTCAACCTTAGTTGCGTCTTTACCGGAAAAAGCGCCGCCCCCAATCGGAATTTGCGGCCCATAATTATCACAAGCTAATTTCCTTCCAGTTACCCCGGTATCGGCGCTAAATCCGCCCTGGTTCCAGTCGCCGGCCGGATTTATGTATACATTCTCTACATTATTATAACCCTTCTTCTCTAGCCACGCATTAACAAATTTTAATAAATCTTCTTTTTTTAGACCGCAAAAACTCGCTACTAAAGATTTAATTTCCCCACCGTCAATAGTAACTTGAACTTTCCCGTCCTCAGGATGCAGGCTATAAATATATCGGCAAAGATCTTTAGCAAAATACATTTCCTGGGGAATTAATAATTCATTATCATCACAAGCATAACCAACCATAATCCCCTGATCGCCGGCTCCGCCGCTATCAACTCCCTGAGAGATTTCTCTACTTTGCTCAACAATATTAGTTTGAATTCCATAATTATCACCGACAATTTCCCGGACAATATCAGGAACGTTAAGATGAGCATTAGTGGTTAATTCACCAGTAATAGTAATTAAATTATGGCCGCCCATTGTCTCAATCGCTACGCGGCTGAGCGGATCTTGCGCTAAACAAGCATCTAAAATCGCATCGCTAATCCGATCACAAATTTTATCGGGATGAAGCGGGGTAACTGTTTCGGCTGTCTTTAACATAAATTTTAAATAATTAATAATAAAAAACTCCTTCCCTTATTGAAAGAGAAAGAGTTTTTTATCTTGAAAAATAAAAAATTGATCTTTATCTTTTCCCTAATTGGGATTGGTTTAGCACCTTTTTAAGACAATCACTTCTTAACGGTTGCTAGACAGATCGCCGGGCCAAAACCCTCACTGTCTCTCTTGATAAATATATTTTAATTGTAGAAATATTATAAAACAAACTAATAAATAAATCAAATTAAAAAATAAACAGGGCGATTAATTCAATTATTTATTGCTAAGCTCATAAAATAAAATGGCGGCGGCGGCAGCAACGTTTAAGGATTCAATATCTTTAGAAATTTCTATTTTTATTTTTTTCTCAGCTAATTTTATTATTTCTTCATCAACACCGTGACTCTCGCTTCCTAGAACTAAACAAAAAACTTTAGCCGATTTAAACTTAGCTAGGCCCTCGCCAATATGGGAACTAGTAGCGTAAATCGGTAATTTATTTTTTGTTAGCCACTTACCGTTCTTATCTTCAATAATATTTAATTTGAAAAAAGAATCCTTAGCGGCGTTAATAACTTTAGAGTTATAAAGATCAACACAATCTCTATCTAAAACTAAATTAACAAAATTAAAGGCTAAAGCGCTGCGCATAATTGTGCCAAGATTACCAGGATCGCTTATTCCGTTTAAATAAATAACCGATGATTTATCTAATTCTTTTTTCTTTATACTATAAATCGCAGTGATTCCGCTTGGCGTATCTAGGCCTGAATATTTTTTATTTAATTTGGAATCAATTAAATAAAAATTTTTAGCTTGAGAATTATTTTTGAAATATAAAAGCTGTTCCGGATGCTTAGCGGCAAATTCTTCCGTCACGAATAAAGACTCAAAATCATGGCCGTCTTTAAGCGCATCAAGAATAATTGCTAAATTCTCAACTATAAATTGGCTAAACTCTTCCCGATATTTTTTAGAGTTTAATTTTTCCAGTATCTTTATTTGCTTATTATCAGAACTAATTATTTTTTGATAATCTTCAATACTCATATTTTAAGCTTTGGCGGCATTACTGGTAGCGTATGGACCAGACGGAATATAAAGTCTAGTTCTTAGCTCTTGATCAAGCATATAAATAGCCGAGCCATTATCACCGATTAATTTAAGCTTATCAATAATCTCAGTGGCGTTAGATTCTTCTTCAATTTGCTCATCAATATACCATTTAATGAATGATTCTAGGGCGTAATCTTTCTCTTCACGAGCTAATTCGTAAATATTATTAATACAGGCCGTAATATGCTTTTCGTGCCCTAAGCCAGCCGAAAAAATATCAAGCATATTTTTAAAACTTTCCGCTTCCGGACCGGCGATTGTTTTTAATTTCGGTTCTTCGCCTCTATCAAGCAAAAAACGGAATAAGCCTAAAGCGTGGTCATTTTCTTCTTGTGCCTGAACCTTCATCCAACTAGCCGCTCCCTTAAAGCCCCATTTTTCTAATTTAGCCGCAAAAGCCAAATAGAGATAAGCGGAATAAAACTCTTCATTTATTTGATTATTGATAATCTCTTTTATTTTTTCAGTCATATATTTTATATTATTTATTTAGTAATTTTAATTATAATAGC
>CAIVBF010000024.1 GCA_903904095.1 uncultured bacterium
GAATTTTTAATGATTTCATCGGGATTAATTTTTTCTCCCCTTTCGGCTGAGTTTTTAATAAGAGCATAAATAGTTTTTTCTGCATCATTTTCTAAAAGTAACCCATTATTTTTGTTGCCTCTAATATTTTTACTGTCTTCTTTTTCTTTGATTTGCTTATTTAATCCGAATACTTCAAGAATATCATCGGAATCTAAAACTGTCTTTGCCCCTTTTCTAATTAAATTGTTAGGCCCTTGGGAAAACTCGGAAAAAATATTACCCGGAACAGCTAAAACTTCTCTATTTTGATCAAGGGCTTGATAGGCGGTAATTAAGGACCCCGATTTTGCCTTTGATTCAACAACTAAAGTTGCTTGGCATAATCCGGCTATAATTCTATTGCGTTGCGGGAAATTATGCTTTAAAGGGCTTGTTTTTGGCGGAAATTCAGAAAGTAATAAACCATTATTTTTAATTATTTTATCGGCCAGTGCTCTATTACTATAAGGATAAATAATATTTTTATTTAAACCACATCCCAAAACAGCAATTGTTTTTCCTTTTTGTAATACGGTTTCTTGGTGGGCCAAAGTATCAACCCCGTGTGCCAATCCGCTAACAATAACAATTTCTCTATTGATTAAATCTGGGATTAATTCTGAAATTATCTTATTAGAATAAGCGCTATGCTCCCTTGAACCGACAATAGCTAAATAATTATTTTTTTGAGTTAAGATGTTTACATTTCCTTTGTAGTATAGAATAGGTGGTGGTGCGTTTATTTCTAATAATAATTTTGGGTATTCTTCGTCATGCCAGGTTATTATTCCTATATTTTCATTGGTTAGCTCTTCAAGAACTAGATCTAGATTAAAAGATTGACGCCATTCTATAAAATTTTTAATTAGATTGGGGGAAATTTGCGCTTTTTCTAATTCAGAATATGAGGCCAAAAACGCCTCTTTCAAATTAGGAAAATAAGATTCTATTAAGCGCATCTTGATTGGACCAAATTTCTGAAAATGGTTAAAGGCCAGTTGATATTTTTGCTTACCATTTAATTTTTGCATATTTTTTAATAATTAATAAACCTATTAATTCTATAGTTAAAATTTATTAAGTAATTGTAAATTGAAAATAAAATCCCCCTAAATTTTTTAGGGGGATTTTATTTAATTTAAGCTTTTGATATTTATTTTAGTGTTTAATTCGTATAACTTTTCTTTCTCATCGGAATTAAAGTTAGTGAGAACGAATTTTTCGGGTGGAATCTTAGCTCTAAGCAGTTCATTTTTAATTCCTATTCTTAGTCTAGTAAACTGCTTAGTTTTTAAATGATTAATGATTGATTCAACTCCGCGGTTTCCGGCGCTTCCGGAGTTAGTCGCTATTTTATAATCACCAAAATTTAAATCTAGATCATCATGGATAACTGTTAAGCAATTATTTAAATCAGAATCTTTCTTTTTGATTAAGCCGAAGCTAAGCGGTAATAATTTATAGTAGTTTAAAACGCTTTGGGCGCTTCGTCCGGATTCATTCATAAAAGTAAGCGGTTTAACAAATAAAAAATCACCATCTTCATAAGTTAAAGCGGAAAACTTTTTATTTTCTGACCATTTTATGTCACCGAGAAGATTATCTATTAATAACCAGGCGGCGTTATGGCGAGAATTTTTGTATTGGTCGCCAGGATTTCCTAGCGCAATGATTACTCTCATATTTTATAAGTTTGGGTTATAGGTTGTATGAGATTTCTTTTCTTTAGAAACCTTAACTCTAATAGGTGTTCCCGTAAAACCGTATCTTTCTCTTAAGCGATTTTCCATAAATCTAACATAAGAAAAATGTAAATCATCATTCGGACCTATTCTAACCGCGAAGAAAGGAGGATTGCTTTTGATTTGTTTAAATTCATATATTCTCGGTGACTTTGTTCCCTTGCCTTTAGCCGGTTTGTGAATTTTAACAACATGTTTTAAGAATTTTTCCGTTTGCGAATCACTTAAAGATAATTTTCTTTCTTTGGAGACGTTTAAAATTAAATCTAAAATTTTACTAACTTTTTCGCCGGTTTTAGCTGATATAAATTGAATAGGCGCCCAAGTTGCGAAAGGCAATTTATCATATAAAACCTGCGTCCATTTTTTAGTATCCCGATCGGCGATTTTATCCCACTTATTGGCAATGATAATTAAGCTCTTTCTTCGGTCAAAAATTTCTTGGACGATTTTAGCGTCCTGGTGCGTTAAGGGTTCGTTTAAATCTAATACTAAAAGAGCAATATCTGCTTTATCAAGAGAGCTTAGGGATTTATAGATTCCCGGTTTTTCAAAACCATCGCCCTTCTTCCCTTGCTTAGAAATTCCGGCCGTATCTACTAATTTTATTGTTTTATCAAGATAATTTATTTCCGTATCTTGCGGTTCGCGAGTGGTGTGGGCAATTGGACTAACAATAACCCTTTCGTAGCCAAGGATAGAATTTAATAGAGAAGACTTCCCTACATTAGGTTTGCCGATAATACAAACATTGATTAAATTTTCATTGTCTACAATTTTTAAAGCTGATAATTTTTTAGGTGATTTAATTCTTTTAACAATAATATCTAGTAAGTCGCCGGTTCCTAAACCGCTAGCCGCCGAAACAATAAAGGGCTCGCCTAAATTTAGTTTATTGAACTGGGCAGTTTCACCGGCGTTTTTAAAATTATCAACCTTATTGGCGACTAATAAAATTTTATTATTAAATTTTTCTTTCTGTTTAATAATTTCTGATAATGATTTGTCCTCAGGCAGTAATCCGGTTTTTGCATCAACTACGAATAAGATAAGATCGGCTCTGTTTAAATAGGAGATGGCTTGTTTTTGCGTCTGGCTATCAATATCGGTTTCAATTATTTTATCTCTTTTTAAATAGCTTGAATCAAGCAGCCCGGCCGTATCAACAATCTCAAAAGCACTATTATTCCATTCAACAAAACCGATATTACTATCGCGGGTCGTTCCGGCAATGTTTGAAACAAGGGCATGATTTTTTTCTGTGAAACAATTAAAAAGAGTAGACTTCCCTACGTTAGTTCTTCCGCAGACAACTACTAATGGTAATTTTTTTTCAGTTTTTTCCATATTATTAAATTTTAGTAGCTTTTATTAATCTTAATTTTTATTAGATTCTGTTCCAGTTATTAAAACAAAGTCAGGCTGAGTTGAACTTCCGGTTTGATATTTTTTTAGCCAGTCCGGAGAATCATATGCGATAGTTGCGCCGCTTATTTTTATTAAAGTAGCTAAAGAATCTTTTTTAGCGCCATTACTTAAATCGTAAATTACAGAAGTAGCATGGTTTCTTTCAATCGCATTTTCGGTTTTTAATACTTTAAAATTATATTTTTCTAATTCAAGTGATACTTTTCCGGCTAGCCCGGCGATCCAAGTTCCATTGTTTATAATTACGCTAGCATCTTCGCTTATTGGCTGGATCTCGGCTGGTTTATTTTCGTTGACGATAAAAACATCCTTAATTACACTTTTCATTTCCGAGAAATTACCGCTTACTGGTGTTAAAATATAGGCGCCGTTTTCGCCTCGGCCAGAAACTAATAATCCGTCGGGAGCATCGCTAAAAACTTTATTAATAATTTTTGATCTATCAACATCCTTAAAATTATTCCATAGTCTTAATATTTCCCAGGCACCCAAATTTGTTGAAATATCTTTATTTAATTCAGAAATAAGTTTTGCTATAGTGATCGGGTTAAGTAATGTCTGCCGAGAAAGTAACTTTTCTTTAACTGCCTCTAATATAATTTGTTGCCTTTTTGCTCTGGCAAAATCATTCCCTTCTGGCCCGAGCGCGTGGCGGCTTCTAGCATACTTTAGGGCAGTTATTCCGTCCATTTTTTGTAAGCCCTTGTTAAAGTGTAGATGTTCATATCTAGCATAATAATCCGGGTCATCTTCTTTTCCGCGAATAGGATACATGTAATCATCAAAAGAGTTTTCAACATTAACATCAATCCCGCCAATTTCGTTAATAATATTAATGAAGCCATCAAAATCAACTCGGACGTAATAATTTATTGGCGTATCAAACAATTCGGAAATTGCTTGAGAAGTTACTTCGCTGCCGCTACCTTGTAGTTTTTGTTCAGCGTAGGCATTAATACTGTTTATTTTTTGCCATGAACCGTTGACGGGGACAGTTAAGTCGCGAGGGATTGAGAATAGAGCGACTTCTTTTGTTGATGGCTTAAGACTTCCTATCATTATTGTGTCGGTTAAATAGCCGCCATCATGGTTCTCGCCGCCCATTCCTAATAACAGAATATTAATCCGGTCACTTTCTTCTCCTTTTAATAGTTTGTCGGTGCTGGGAACAAAATGTTTTATGGTATTGAAGAATCCGCTGCCGGGGAACCAGCCGCTTGCATTTTGGCTAGACATTAAAACTTTTCCGGAAAAGATTACCAGCATTATAGAGAAAGCAATTACATAAGTAATTATTTTTCTTTTATTTCTACTAATAATTATATCATCATTGTCGGAATTAAGCTCCTGTTTTCTTAGTCGCTTTTCTTCTTCTTCCATTTTTTGTTTGAAATCTATCATAAAATAAAAAACTGCCTTTATACAAGGGATTGTTTACAATTTAAATTGTCGGGCTGCCCGGAGTCGGACCGGGATCACACGAACCCGAATCGTGTATAATACCGCTATACCACAGCCCGTGGTGTATTTGTGGACTTGAGGAGACTCGAACTCCTTACCTCTGCAATGCGAATGCAGCGCTCTACCAGATGAGCTACAAGCCCTTTTTATTGGTCGGGGTGCCGGGAATTGAACCCGGGTTACATGCACCCCATGCATGTGTACTTCCGTTATACTACACCCCGAGATAACAAAAACAGGCTTGCGATAAACTGTTCTTATGTTACCACAAAACCCGAATATTTCAAGTCAGGTTTTATGTTCTGTTTTTTAATGTTTTTGGTCTATTAATAATTTTGTTTGACAAATTATTGCCAAGGGCTAAGATATACAAAGATAATTTTGAGTATCCATTTTTTGTCTATCACATAACCATTATTTATGAACCTTAAAAACTAAGCCATGTACACAATTTCAGCCGAAGTTATTATTGCAAATTATTTTGCAGAGGTTGCGGGGAGTAACGAACTAAAACTTTCAACACTCGCCGAGATTAAAATTAAAATTGATAAAGAATTTCGGGACATATTTTTATTTGTTGACTTGTCTAGGGATTCATTAGAGGATGCAGTTAATTCAAATCGTAACTACTTCTCGTTTAATGATTCCAGAACAGCCATTATGTTCCATTCCTCGCAAAGAGAGAATTTGTATGAGGATGTCTATGCGATCTTTAACGCAAAAATAGAGCAGGATATTAAGTATAAACTGTTAGTAAGCCTTGAAAAGATGCTTTCAGCTATGACCAGTGACTGTTCTTGACAAAATGAGCCCACCGCCTCCCCGATCATCTATTATATATAGTGATTGGGGATTTTTTTATTCAAAATTGCTTTTTTGGCTTAATTATCATAGAATAATATTAGTAAAATAATATTTTTAATTATTATGTCTATCAAAAAACATATTTTTTCCGGAATTCAACCAAGCGGAAATTTGAACATTGGCAACTATATAGGGGCGATTTCGCAGTGGGTAGAAATGCAGAAAGAATATGACTGTATATTCTCCGTGGTTGATTATCATGCTATTACCGTTAAGCAAAAACCGGAGGAATTAAAAAAAAGAATTATTAATACGACTAAAATATATTTAGCGGCTGGGATTGATCCGGAAAAATCAATTATTTTTCAACAATCAGCCGTTCCGGCTCACACCGAACTAGCCTGGATTTTAAATTGTTACGGCGCCCGTATCGCTGATTTAAATAAAATGACGCAGTTTAAGGATAAGGCTGGCAAAAATCAAGAATCAGTTAGCGTTGGTTTATATGATTATCCGGTTTTAATGGCGGCGGATATTTTATTATACAATACCGAAATTGTTCCTGTTGGCGATGATCAGAAACAGCACGTTGAGCTAGCTCGTGACATTGCCACCCGTTTTAATAAAGAGTTTGGTGACGCTTTTATTATTCCACAAGCAGTTGTGAAAAAAGAGGGAGCAAGAATTATGTCTTTACAGGACCCAACTAAAAAAATGAGTAAGAGCGACCCAAATCAAAATAATTGTATTATATTATTAGAAGATATTGAGGACGCTAAGAAAAAAATAATGCGATCGGTTACAGACTCCGGTAGCGACGTGGTTTATGATTTGATTAATAAACCGGCCCTGTCTAATTTATTGACTATTTATGCGATTTTGGGAGATCGTCAAATTAAAAGATTGGAAAAGGATTATAGTGGCAAAGGATATGGTGATTTTAAGAAAGATCTAGCGGAAGTTATTGAGAAATTTTTGAAAGATTTTCAAGAAAAATATAATAATATTTCCGATCAAGAAGTTTTAGAAATTTTAGAAGCGGGCAGGATTAAGGCCCAGGCGATTGCTTCTAAAAAACTAGAAGAAGTCAGGAAGTTAATCGGAGTCAGATAAAAAATATTTTTGTAAAATAAAAAGAGCTTGTAATAGGCTCTTTTTTGATATTATAAACAAAAAAACACCTATTATGGTGGTTTTTGAGATCAATCATGATTATGAATTTCAAGTCTAATTGGCATCAATTCATTGTTACCTTGCGGTAACCACTCCGGCATCATGCCAGAGGCGACTATTTCTTTAACTCCGAAGAGCTAAGAAATTTTCTCCCTAGAAAGGAGGTGATCCATCCACAGCTTCCGCTACGGATGCCTTGTTACGACTTCGTCCCTGTCATCAGTCTTGCCTTCGTCCCACTAATGTGAGCCTTCGGGCACTACCAACTCCCTTGACGTGACGGGCGGTGAGTACAAGACCCGAGAACGTATTCACCGTGGCATAGCTGATCCACGATTACTAGCGATTCCAACTTCATGAAGGCGAATTGCAGCCTTCAATCCGAACTGAGAAAGATTTTAAGGGATTGGCTCCACCTCGCGGTTTGGCTTCCCTCTGTATCTCCCATTGTAGCACGTGTGTTGCCCAAGGCGTAAGAACCATGCTGATTTGACGTCATCCCACCTTCCTCCCATTTAAAACGGGCAGTCTCCCATGACATATAAAACATAGGATCAGGGTTGCGCTCGTTTCCCGACTTAACGGTACATCTCACGACACGAGCTGACGACAACCATGCAGCATCTGTCTAGCACCCTCGAAGGCGGATCTGTTTCCAGACCTTGCAGCTAGATGTCAAGCCTTGGTGAGGTTCCTCGTTTACCGTCGAATTAAACCACATGCTCCACCGCTTGTGCGGGTCCCCGTCTATTCCTTTGAGTTTTAAGCTTGCGCTCGTACTCCCCAGGCGGGATACTTAACGTGTTAACTTAAATTAGCAGCACTGAAAGGGTCGATACTTCCAATGCTTAGTATCCATCGTTTACGGCGTGGACTACTGGGGTATCTAATCCCATTCGCTCCCCACGCTTTCGTCCACTGAGTGTCAGAACTGTCCTAGCAAACTGCCTTCGCATTTGATGTTCTTGCTGATATTAATGGATTTAACCCCTACACCAGCAATTCCGTTTGCCTCTTCCAGTCTCTAGTTTAGCCATCTCTCCCGCTGACTCGAGGTTGAGCCTCGAGATTTAACAGGAGATGCGATAAACCACCTACGGACGCTTTACGCCCAATAAATCCGGATAACGCTTGGGGCCCTCGTATTACCGCTGCTGCTGGCACGAGGTTAGCAGCCCCTTATTCAACTGCTACCGTCATTGTTTCGTCACAGTTAAAAGTACTTTACACCCCGAGGGGCTTCTTCATACACGCGGCGTCGCTCCTTCAGGCTTTCGCCCATTGAGGAAGATTCTTGACTGCAGCCTCCCGTAGGAGTCTGGGCAGTGTCTCAGTCCCAGTGAGTGGGGTCATGCTCTCGCACCCCATACCCGTTGTAGCCTTGGTGAGCTATTACCTCACCAACTAGCTGATAGGCCATAGGCTTCTCTTAAAGCGCCGGAACTTTAATTATTAATCTTATGATTAATAATACTATCGGGTATTACTCTCGCTTTCGCAAGGTTATCCCCGTCTTTAAGGTAAATTGCCAATGTGTTACTCTCCCGTTTGCCATGCAGTATTGCTACCACATTCGACTTGCATGCCTTAGACACGCCGCCAGCGTTCATCCTGAGCCAGGATCAAACTCTCTAAAATTTGATTGACTCTAATTTGAAAGCTTACGCTTTCGTATATAGATTCCGTTTTAGAAACGGATAAAAATTTTTTGTTTTGAATTGATGCCAATTAGCATCAAAATTTAACCATCACCATGATTGTTTATTATATAATTTTTAATGTTCTGAAATAGACAGAAAAAAACAAAGATATAAAACATATCTTGTTTTTGTAAAATATTCTGTTTTATTTTTAATATCCCCATTCTATACTAATAGAATTAAGCTGTCAAGGGGGAAAGAATGTTAATAAGTTTAAACAGCTTTTTTGTATGTTTAAAGCCGGTTTTATTTGACTTTTATTGTTTTTTAAGATATAAACATATATATAAAGATATCGCCTAAATAACATTTAAATTATAGGATATATAATTTAGAGATAAAAATAAAATAATGCGTATTAAATTTCACAGAGTTGAGAGAAAAGAAGAGGTAAGTTTTCGTTCTAATAATCAAATCCGCGTGCCGGAAGTTTTTTTAATTGATGAAGCTAATGAAGCGATTGGAATAATTCCGACCGAAGAAGCGATTAAAATGGCTCAAGACGCCGATCTTGATTTAGTTGAGGTTAATCCGAAGGCTAATCCGCCGGTTGTTAAAATTGTTAATCTTGGTCAATTAAAATACGAAAAGGAAAAACAGGCTCACAAACAGAAGATTCAACAGAAAAAGGTAGAAATAAAAAATATTCGTCTTTCTTTTAGAATTAGTGATCATGACTTGGAAATGCGCTTAGCTCAAGCAGAAAAATTCTTAGCTAAAGAAAATAAAACTAAAATTGAATTGATTTTAAGAGGGCGAGAACGTCAGTATCCCCAGAAAGCGGCTGAAATTATTCGCGGTTTTGTGGCTAAAATTCAAGCTAAGCCAGAATTAAGTATAGAAATAGAACAACCCTTGACAAATCAAGGAGGAAGATTTACTATTATATTGATCAATAAAAAGTAAAAATAGTTGAATCCAGGTATTTACCTGTTTTTTTAATCGGAAATATATGCCAAAAATTAAAACTCACCAAGCAACCGTTAAACGTTTCAAAAAAACGGCTACAAATAAACTTATCCAAAGAAAATCTGGACAAGATCATTTTAATGCTCGTGAAACAGGTAATACTACTCGTCATAAACGTTTAGATATTTCAACAACAAAGACTTTAGCTAAAACTATTAAAATGTTAACTCCTTACAATTAAGCTATTTGATTAGAAATTTGTAATAAGTATTTGCCAATATGCCAAGAGTAAAAAGAGGGATGACCCATGTTAAGAAAAGAAGAAAATTATTAAAGGCCGTTAAAGGTTATAAATGGGGACGAAAAAATTTAATAAAACTTGCTAGAACCGCTAGAACTAAAGCTGGTGCTCATTCTTATGTTGATAGACGTAAGAAAAAAAGAACTATGCGCAGTTTATGGCAAATTAAAATTAACGCTTTTGTTAGAGAGTTTGGTTTTTCTTATTCTCGTTTCATTAATGCTTTAAAAGTAAATAAGATTGAAATTGACAGAAAAGTATTGGCTGACTTAGCGGAAAATAATAAGGAAACTCTTGAAGCTATTATTGCTAAAATAAAATAATAATATGATCTTTTGGATTAAAATTGTTCAAATTGTTATAGCTGTTTTATTGATGGTGGCTATTTTATTACAGAATCGCGGTGGCGGACTAGGCGGTGTTTTCGGTGGCGGTGGTGGCGGTGTTTATCTGACAAAGCGCGGCTTAGAAAAAAAACTATATATTGCAACAATTGTATTAGCGATTATTTTCTTTCTTTTATCTTTAGGCATCTTTCTTATTAGAGCTTAAGCGCTTTTGGCGCTCGTAATTACAGCACTTGCTATAGGTATTCATTCCTGGATATCTATAGCTTTAGTTGGTAATTTAAAGATTCTTTGTGATCTCACTAAAAAACAAAACTATGTCTTGGAAAATAAGGACGAAACAGCGTCTGTCATTTTTTAATTTTTTGAAGAAAAAAAAGTTTAGCCAAAAGAATGATGACATGCAATTAGTTTATAAATTATCGCCTCATAAAATTCCTAATGGGAAGCAATTGCAACATATCAGTAAATTTTTAAATCCCAAAGAAAATTTAATACTCAAAATTTGTTTATTGTTGCTCATAATTAATGTTGTTTATCTAAGCGTCGTCTTTTTTAAAAAGCATTTGCAGTATACGCCGATTGTCGGCGGAGATTATGTTGAAGCGCTAGTTGGTTATCCGAAAGCGATTAATCCTATTTATGCGGCTAATCGTGATGTTGATGCCGATCTAAGCCGTTTAATATATTCAAGCCTTTTCGTTTACGATAAAAATAATGTTTTAATTAATGATTTAGCGGATAGTTATACTATAAGCGATGACGGTAAAGAATATACTATTAAAATAAAAAATAACGTTAGTTTTCATAATAATGATAAGCTAACGGTTGATGATATTTTATTCACTTATGATTTAATAAAAAATTCTGATTATCACTCTCCTTTTAGATCGGCCTTTGCTAACGTAGAAGCGGAAAAAATAGATGACTACACAATTAAATTTAGTTTAGCCGAACCGTATGCTCCCTTTTTAGAACTTTTGAATTTTGGAATATTACCAAAAAATATTTGGAAAAATGTTAACCCCCAATCCATATTATTATTTGAAGCAAATTTAAAACCGATTGGGTCTGGTCCTTATAAATTTAAGTCATTGATAAAAAATAAAGATGGCGACTTAAAGGAATATCGCTTAACTCTTAATGATAACTATTATGGCGCTAAGCCATATATAAAAAATATTAATTTTAAATTTTTTATTGATTATTCCGAAGCTATTAATGCTTTAAACGATAATCAAGTAAATGGTTTAAGTTATCTGCCGTATAGTGAAAGCAGCTCTTTGTTAGCTAAAAATTCACTATCCCTTCATCAATTGATTAAACCGCAAATTGTTTCCTTATTTTTTAACAAGGATAAAATAAAGTCTTTCAGCGATAAAACTATTAGAGTGGCCTTGGCTCAGGCAATTAATAAACAGCAATTAGTTGATAATGTTTTTAAAGGAGCTTATCAAGTTGCTAATAGCCCTATCCCGGCCAGCAATTTTTCTTTTAACAATAATTTAAAATTATATAATTATGACCCGGGCGCTTCGGCTGATGTTTTAAGAAGTAAGTCTATAACGCTAACTTTAAGCGTTATTGACCGTCAGGAGAATATCGCTGTAGCCAATGGGATTAAAAGCTATTGGGAAATGGCCGGAGTAAAAGTAACTATTAAAACCATCCCCGTTGAACAAGTAGCTGATGTGATTAAAAATCGTGATTTTGAAGTTCTTCTATATGGAGAATCTGTTGGAGGCGATCCGGATGTTTATGCCTTTTGGCACTCTTCTCAAACTAGCGGCAAGGGTTTGAATTTGGCCGCCTATAATAATTCCGAGGTTGATAAATTATTGTCTGACGCTCGCGTAATTCATAATGTTAATGATAGAGCTGTTAAATATCAAAAATTTCAAGAACTTTTAAATAATGATCTGCCGGTTATATTTTTATATTCTCCGGCATATACGTATGTTCAAGACAGTAAGCTAAAGGGCTTTGATTCATCGGTTATTATTGACCCAGCTGATCGTTTTAGCAGCATCTCCTCTTGGTATCTAAAAACAAAAAGTAAATTAATTTGGTAATAAAGAATTTATTCTTATTTATCAATTTTTATATAACTCATTCATATCGGTAATTAGTATAATAATGTTTTATTATTCTATTATTTTTCGGTAAGTAAAATTTAATAATTAAAATCATGTTTGCAAAACAACAAAGTACCCCGATGACCCCTGGTTCTCGGCAAAGTTTTTCTAGCCGCTTACCTCGTCGTGGCGGATCTAATCAGAATCAAATATCAGGACCGCGAAAAGTAGTCAGTGCCCCATCGGCTAGATTACCACTGCAACCGCAAGGACAAGTCCAAACACAAATGCAATCAAAGCCGCAATTATCAGTACAGCCGCGCCCACAGGTTCAGCAAAGGCCGCAGCAAAGACCTAATTTTCAGCCGCAAACCCAAACTAATCGGCCGAATGCCGCTTCCTCTAATCAAAAAGTTAATACCGGTATTTCCGGTTTAAAGATTTGTCCGCTTGGCGGACAAGAAGAAGTTGGTCGTAATTGCACTGTCTTTGAATATGATAATGATATTATCATTTTAGACATGGGCCTACAGTTTGCCGATGAAGATATGCCTGGCATAGATTACATTATTCCGAACGTTGCTTCTTTGCGCGGTAAGGAAAAAAACATCCGCGGTGTTATTTTTAGCCACGGCCACCTTGATCATATTGGAGCAGCGCCGATCATGTTAGAACAATTGGGCAACCCGCCGATTATTGGTCGTAAATTAACTTTAGCGATGATTAAGCACCGTCAAGAGGATTATAAAAAAGGAACAACAAAAAATTTAAAAACAATTACGATTGATTCAATTGATCAGAAGATTACCCTTGGTAAATTTCAGATAAGTTTTTTCCAAGTTGAACATTCTATTATTGATGCGGTTGGTGTTATTATTTCAACTCCGCACGGGGCGATTATTCATCCTGGCGACTGGATGATTGAGGCTGATCCTCTTGAAGGCCAAGTTGTTGGCTATGAGCACTTATCAAAACTACCATCTCCTCGCATATTAATGTTAGAAAGTTTGGGAGTTGCTTATTCAAAAGAGCGTATCCCCGCTAAAACAACTCAGGATAATTTAGAGCGTCTTATTCGTGAAGCGAAAGGGCGAGTTATTATTGGTACATTCGCTTCGCAGTTAGAACGTATTACTCATCTTCTAGCTTATGCGGAAAAAATAGGCAAAAAGGTTGCTCTTGATGGTTATGGCATGAAAATGAATGTTAAGATTGCCCAAGAATTAGGCTATATCCCTGCTCATAAAAATATTTTAATTCCGATTGAAGATATTAGTAAGTATCCCGATGAAAGAATTTTAATTATTTGTACTGGGGCGCAGGGCGAATCAAATGCGGTCTTTTCTCGGATTGTAAATGGTAACCATCATTATGTTACAATCCAGAAGTCTGATATTGTAATTTTTTCTTCATCAGTTATCCCTGGCAATGAACGTTCCGTTCAAAAAGTTAAGGATCAGATTTATCGCCTTAGCGATAATGTTATCCATAGCAGTATTATGGATGTTCATTCCGGTGGACACGCTAATGCTGAAGATATTAAAAAAATTCTGCATCAAATTAAGCCCGATTATTTTCTGCCGGTTTACGCTAACCACTATATGTTGGTTGAAGCCAAAAAATTAGCTATGAGAGAAGGCTTCCGCGAAGATCAAATTTTTGTTCTTGATAATGGACAGATTTTAAAGTTTCAGAAAGACAAAAAACCGTTTGTTCTTAAAGAACAGGCTAATACCGACTATGTTATGGTTGACGGTTTAGGAGTCGGCGATGTATCGGAAATTGTTTTAAGAGACAGAAGAATGATGGCTGATGATGGTATGATTGTAATTATTGCTACTATTGACGCTAAAACCGGAGCAATAATTGGCAACCCGGATTTAATCTCGCGCGGTTTTGTTCATATGAAAGAAAATAGAGATTTAATTGAAAAGACTCGTATGCGAGTTAAAAAAATTGTTAAAGATAAGAACCCGATGACGGCCGCTGACGATGATTATATTAAAAATAAAATCAGAAACGATATCGGTCAATTCTTGTTTAACGCTACAAAGAGAAGGCCGATGGTTCTACCGGTGGTTATTAAAGTATAATATTATCTAATATTAGTTTAAAAAAGAGCCTATTCTGTTAGGCTCTTTTTTGTGTGGAAATTGTGGATAAACAGCTATGTTACAGTATTGACAAAGAATTTAAACTATGATATATTAGTAAGTCGTTTGACAACAGAATATTTATTTAAAAAGACCGCTTTAAACGGGTCAGGCACGACAAGCATGGGGATTTTCTTGCTAGGATTTTTCCGGCATCGCGCTCGAAAGTGCCTAGAAGAAATTTTCTTGCCTACCCGTTTAAGTCGGTCTTTTTTTATTCAAAAAGCCTATCTTTACCAACGATAATATTTAACTTGGCTTTTTTAACATTAATTTCAACTGGCGTATCTATCTTTACAACATCGTCAACAATTAATTGATGTGAAGGATTATGAAGCCTTAAAGTTTTAACGGTCAGAAAGGTTTGATCTCTTTTTCTGGTTCTTATTAAAACTTCTAATTTCCCATCATGGGGATTAGATTTAATAGTTTCTTTTTTATCGCTCAATAAGTTTATAATTTTTATTTCTCCTTTTTCTTGAGTCTCTATAGTGCAGCCATTTATTTCTAGAGTAGTTCCAGCGCTTTCAATAGTTGATTGATTTAAAAAATAATTATCACCGGCCAGTCCGATATCAATATTCTCAATGCGGCGGGCTAACAATATATTACAGGCGTCTTCCGCGTTTTTTATCCCAAAAGAATTAGCGATTGAATTATCATCGCCGATCGGAATAATCCCTAGTAAAGTCTTTTGCTGGAAATCGTCATATAAATCGGTATCAATAATCGCTCCGATAATCTTGTTAACGGTTTGGTTGTTGCCAACGGCGATAATCGTTTTAGAGCCTATCTTTATTTCATTCTGAACGGCGCTCTTAATATTCTTAACATTGTTAAGCCTAATTATTTTTCCGTTTAAACCTAAATCAGTCAAGCGAATTTCTAAACGATTAATCGCTCTATTGTATTTAGTTTTATTTAAATATTCATCGTAAATATAAACATGCATAGGGTTGCGATTTTATCGCCTTTTATTTTTATTTCTCTTCTTCTACTTCCCCTTCTGCAAGTTTTCTATTTTCGCCGCGACGATGTTCTTCGCTAATCATTAATAATTGCCCATTAATAATTGCGCCTCTTTCAATGGAAATTTCACCATATTGAATATCGCCAAAAATTTTAGCAGTTTTACCGATTGATAGATAACTTTTAGCTTTGATGTTCCCTTTTAACTCACC
>CAIVBF010000025.1 GCA_903904095.1 uncultured bacterium
AAAATAAAGAGAAATTAAATCGCCAAGGAGTTGATATTACGAAGATTTTTAAGAGCCAGATTTTTCCCGATCAAGCTGAGCTTATCAATAATAATAAAATATTGTATTCTTTGATGCAATCTATTAAAAACCTTGAGCAGAATAAATATGGTGATTGGGGAATGGCTGATTGGCAGGAAATTAAACCAAAAACTGTTAACGATAAAATTTATTTAATCTTAAAACATTCCGGCAAGCCTCTCCATTTTACTGATATTGCTAAGAAAATTAATGAAATTAAATTTGACCGTAAAACGGCCAATGCGGCGACGGTTCATAATGAATTAATCCTTGATAATCGCTATGTTTTGGTCGGTCGTGGGACTTATGGTCTCAAGGAATGGTCTAAATAAAACTATAAATTACAAGCTCTATAAGATAAAATCCGATTTTTCAAATCGGATTTTATTTTTTTATTAATATATGATAAAATTATTAGTAATTATGTGTTAATAATTAATAATTATTTTCATGGATATCGTCATTGATATTAGTGCTTTAGTTCAGTTTTTTAATCTTCCTGCCGAGCAAATGCTTTGGTCTTTTTTCTTTAATTTTGGCTGGATTATTTTAGGCATTATATTTCTATTCGGAGTAAGAGATGTTTATTTATTTTGGTTGAGGGGGAGATGGAGTATTGACCACCAATTTATTTTATTAGCGATTGATATACCCAAGGGCAATGAGCAGTCTCCTAAAGCGGTTGAGAACATGTTTACTTATTTGGCGGGTGCTCATGGTTCTATTAACTTTTTTGAAAAATGGTTTTTGGGTCTGTATCAAAAGGCCATTAGTTTAGAAGTTGTTAGTCTTGAAGGCTATACCCAGTTTTTAATTTGGACTCCGATTGAATGGCGTAATTTAGTTGAATCATCTGTTTATTCGCAATATCCTGATGCGGAAATTTCCGAAGTTGATGATTATACGAAAGCGGTTCCTCAAAAATATCCCGATGAAGAATATGATTTTTGGGGCGTTGAATTTGTTTTATCGGAAAGCAGTGTTTATCCGATAAAAATGTATCAAGAATTTGAACATCAGATGGGCCCCAGTGAGACTCAATTTAAGGACCCAATGGCCTCTTTAATTGATTTATGCGGGACATTGCGGCAAGGGGAACAGCTTTGGTATCAAGTGATCATAACCCCGATTGATGTTAATTGGGCCGCTGAATCGGAAAAAGAAATAAATAAAATTTTAGAGAGAAAGGGCAAGGTAAAAAAGGATTTAGTTATGAAAGGAGTTGAGGCGCTAGGCGATGCTAGCGAAGTGATTTATAGTATCTGGGGGGATATTGATACTAAGCCGGTGGAGAAAAAACCGAAGAGCATGCTTGAACTAAGCCCTGATGAGAAAAGAAAAGTTGAGGCCATCCATCTAAAAGCTAGTAAACTGGCTTTTAGCACCAAGATACGCTTCATATACATGGCTAAAAAAGAATTCAAAAATAACGCCAAGGTTGTTAACGGTTTTGTCGGTTTTATAAAACAATTTATTTCTTTAGGATTAAATAATTTAAAACCGGATATGAAATTAACGGCGACCAAAACCGCCTATTTCATGAGAGAATCTCGTTTAATTCAGAAGAAGAGGAAAATGTTTAGAGCCTATACTAATCGTTCTGATTGGCGGGGGAAAATACCGGGTATTATGAATATTGAAGAATTAGCGACTATTTGGCATTTTCCAGTTGAAGCGAATGTTAAGTCGGCGATGATTCAAAAGGCGCCAGGTCGCAAAGCAGATGCACCGTCATCATTACCTTTAGCTGAAGAATTAACTAGTGCTAGTGATGATTTTTTGAAGTCAGATATTTTTAAAAATAATGTTGTTAAAAATAACGCTAGTCTTGATGATGATGCTAAAAATTTTTCTACCAATGATACCGGTTTAGATAAAAAAAATATTTCTCCGCCAAATAATTTACCCTTCGTCTAAATATTATGAGAATAGGGATTGATGCCCGCTTCTATGGACCAGTCGGAAAAGGATTGGGCCGCTATACTCAAGAAGTGGTTGATAATATAATTAAGATTAGCGGTGCTGAAGGAAGCACTATTTTTGATTATGTAATTTTCTTGAGTCCGGAGAATTATGATGAATTTATAACCGATTCTCCAAATGTTAAAAAAGTTAAATTAGACATATCTTGGTACGGGCTTAAAGAACAAATATTGCTCCCTTTTTATATCTGGAGAGAACATCTTGATCTGATGCATTTTCCTCATTTTAATGTTCCAATCCTGACTCCGGTTAAATTCATTGTAACGATTCATGACCTGATTTTAACGCATTTTCCTACCGTACGAGCTACCACGCTCAGTCCTCTTAAGTATAAATTTAAAAATATTGCCTATAGACTAGTAATCTATAATGCGATCTTCAGATCTTGTCGGATTATTGCCGTTTCAAATTTTACTAAAGACGATTTAATACAACAATTCAAGGTAAGAGCCGGTAAAATTTCGGTTACCTATGAGGGGGTGGCTAACTTAGCAAAGGGGCGCGACTCTCTTTTTTTTGCCAAGCTTGATAGTCAAGAAACTCTAGAGCTTTATAATATACCACAAAAATTTTTATTGTATGTTGGTAATGCCTATCCGCATAAAAATCTAAATTTTCTTCTAAATATTTTTAGTAAACTACATAAAGAAAGACCGGAATTATGTTTAGTTATGGTTGGTAAAAATGATTATTTTTATTCAAAGATTAAGGATGAAGCATCTCGTTTAAATCTTTGGCAACCCAATAATTCTAATAATCCGGTTATTTTTCCGGGTTATGTTCCTGATGCTCAGCTAGAAGTCTTGTATCAAGAAGCGTCTTTATATATTTTTCCATCTTTATATGAGGGTTTTGGGTTACCGCCTTTGGAAGCAATGGCCAGATCTTGTCCCGTTTTAAGTTCCGATCGCTCATCATTACCGGAAATTCTAGGCGACGCTGCTTTATATTTTGATCCTGAAAATAGTTCTGACGTCCTGAATAAAATTCATTTATTATTAGAGGACAACAATTTAAGAGTAGATTTAATTAATAAGGGAATTTTTCAGGCCAAGAAATATAATTGGTGGGAATGCGCCAATAAGACGTTGGAGGTTTATAAGCAAGCTTTAAGAATTATTAAATAATCTATAATGAAAAATAACGAGCCAAAAAATTATTGGCAGAATGATAAAGGGCCTAACCCGTCTTTTGTTGTTGACTTGCGCCAAGCGGCTCTAAAATTTGAGAAAGAGATAAAAAAAGAAGAAAAAATAATTAAAAAAAGAGTTGAGTATCTCAAGCCGGATCTTTTAAGAAAGGAATCCGTCAAGCGAAACATTTCTCTATCTTTTTTAAAGAATATTTTTAATGTTAAATATCTTCTATTCCTTAAAAGATATTTAGAAATAATCATTCCTGAAAAGAAAAAGGTTTCTTTAAGTAATCTGATTTGCGTGAAGGAGGAAGCTTTTGTTAAGGCTTTGAAAGTTAAGTTCAGAAAAAAGAAAAAAAACGATGCCCTAATTGTTGCCCAAGAGAAGATACTTTGGTACAAATCAGTTTTGACTTTTTTTCTTGTCCTTTGTTTATTAATAATCCCATTTAAACTTCTAGCCTATTTTAATTTCCTTAATTTTAAAGGGTTGGAGGCAAACATTCTGAACCATTCTCAGTCCGCTATGAGTAATTTAATGGCGGCTACTAATTCTGTTTCTAAGATGGATTTTAAGGATGCTGATTCAAATTTTCAAAACGCTGGTCAGAATTTTTTAGAGGCACAAACATCTTTAAATTCAATTAATGATTCAATTTTGGCTCTTGCTTCCTTGTCAGGCGATCCGAAGATAAAATTAGCTGCCGAGTCTAAAAATTTTTTACGAGCCGGGGTAGCCGCTTCGTCTCTGGGCCGTAATTTAGTTTTAGCGACCGACAGTCTTTTTAGCGGTGATAAAAATAATTTCTCAGTTGCTCTAGAAAATTTTTCTAACTATGGTCAAGCAGCGGTTAAAGATGCCAATAATTTAAAAAAGATATTAGATAAAATTGATGTTAACAATTTGCCAGAAGCTTATCGGGAAAAGTTTTCTTCTTTGGATAAACAGGCCGTCCTCTTGTCTAGTAATCTGACAAATTTTGTTGACGCGGGTGTTAGCCTCAAAGAAGTTCTCGGACTTAGTCGCGATAAACGCTATTTATTGGTTTTTCAAAATAATTCCGAGTTAAGGGCTAGCGGTGGTTTTATCGGTAGCTATGCCTTGGTTGATTTTAGAGACGGGAAAATTCGTAATTTAGAAGTTCCTGGTGGTGGCTCTTATGACACAGAAGCTGGCCTAGATATTCATGTTATCGCCCCCAAGCCTCTTTGGTTAGTTAATCCACTTTGGCATTTTTGGGATGCCAACTGGTGGCCCGACTGGCCGACTACTGCTAAAAATTTAATGTGGTTTTATGAAAAGAGCGATGGGCCAAGTGTTGACGGTGTCATTAGTGTAACTCCGACAGTTATTGAGAGGTTATTAGAAATAAGTGGCCCGATTGATTTAACCAAAGAATATGGTTTAGTAATTGATTCCAGTAATTTTTGGGAGACGACTCAAAAGGTAGTTGAAAGAAATAATCTAGTTAAAACTCACCCTGATTATGTAGCCGGACTAGCTACTAGCAGTGTAGTTGTGGACGTTAATTTGCCTTTACAGCAAGATTTAGATAATAATTCCGACAATAAACCGAAAAAAATTATTGGCGATTTGATGGCTAAGATACTAGAAACTTTACCGCAAAAATTAAATAAAGATAATTTAGTTAAAACTATCAGTCTATTAGAATCAAGTTTATCCGAGAAGCAGATCATGTTTTACTTCGCTGATCCAAGTTTCCAGGAAGCTGTATCCAAACGTAATTGGGCGGGTGAAATAAAAGCGAGCGATAAAGATTATTTAATGGTTGTTGATACTAATATTGCTGGACAGAAAACAGATCGCAAAATTTCGGAGAAGATTGAACACTCTAGTGATGTGGGAGCCGACGGAACAATTATTAATACTTTAAAAATTACCAGAACTCATAATGGAATCAAAAATGAACCGCTAACTGGTGTTCGTAATAATGATTGGATGAGGATCTATGTCCCATTGGGCAGTGAATTAATTTCGGCTACCGGCTTTATCGCGCCAGACGAGCAGTATTTAAATAAAAAACCAGAATCAGATTGGTCTAAGATTCCTCTTCTAGACAATGAAGAAAATGCCGCTACTGGTGATTCAAAAACTAAGATTTATATTGAAAACGGTAAAACAGTTTTTGCTAATTGGACGATGGTTGATCCTGGCCAGAGTACGGAAATAATTATTAAGTATCGTTTGCCATTCAATTTTTTTACGGTTAAACCGCAAAGTAAAATATCTACTTACATCAATAAGTTTTTGAATCCCGATAAAATTGATTTGTTGCCATACTCTCTGCTATTGCAGAAACAACCAGGGGCAATCCCCGCCGATTTTAGTAGTTACTTGTCCCTACCGGATAAAATCAGTATTTTTTGGCGTTACCCGGAAGACCTTCAAGGTAGTAACGGTTGGGGAATAAATACGAAATTAGATGGAGATAAATACTGGTCAATTCTATTTTCTAATAAATAAATATATGTCTGAAGAAAAAAAAATGAAAAAGATTCTTAAAGTAGAAAAGGTTGCCTCTTCCGGTTTGTCGGCTTTTGTTGAAAGGCCGCTGCCTAGTGAGAAAGAAGTTTCAAATTTTGAAAAGGTTATTGAAAGGGAGGCTCGCCATCAAGAAATTGACTCTAATTTATCAGAAATTTATCGCAGTAAAGACGGGAGCATGATTAATGTTAAAAAAATGAAAATTAAAAAAAGACAATTATTTTTAATTAGATTCTTCAGAACTTTACTTTTTTTGGGCATACTCGGACTAATTGCTTATTCCGCCTATGTTTATTTGTTAAATGGCAGCAGTGATGCGAGTGCCCTGGAATTAAATATTGTTGCCCCAGAAAAGGTTTCTATCGGACAAGAATTTTCTTATAAGATTGATTATCATAATGCAACAGCCTATAAAGTTTCTAATGTTCACTTAGAAATTCAATATCCGGAGAATTTTATTTTTTCTAATAGCTCCATCCCTCCCCAGAGCGGTAATTATGGCTGGGATCTGCCCGATTTAGCTCCTGGGGCAAATGGGACACTGGATATATCAGGGATAATTATTAATAAGCCGGATTCGGTTAATGTTATTTCGGCTCGTCTAAGCTATACGCCTTCTAATATCTCTAGTCAGTTTAACAAAGAAACATCGGCTTCAACATTACTTGATAAGATTGGTTTTCAGACTGATCTAAATTATGCTAATACCGCTTTTCTAAATCAAGACAATGATTTAACTTTGATTTTTTCAGATGTTCAGAATAACTATTTAGGTGACTTTAATTTAAGTTTTACTCTCCCCGAAGAAACAAATGTGGCTGTTCTCAATAATTTATCAACTAGCACGACCAATAAGACTTCAAGTAGTACTATTGGCGACATTAATTCAAGTACTAGTTCTGTTGTAAGTCCTTCACAATTTTCGGTTACTAAAAATGGTGGAGCTAGTTGGCTAATTAGCGGGCTTAATATAAATTCCGGTCGGCAAGAAGTGGCCATCAAATATAAAATAGCTAAAGATATTCTAAATAAGGACATAACAATCCGTTTAGAAAAGAAGGGGCCGAATAATAAGCTTTATGTTTTTTGGGAGAAAACGATTAGTCCGGAGTTAATTAAGAGCGATCTAAACCTGAGTTTATTTTTAAATGGTTCTAAGAATGATCAGGCGGTAAATTTTTCACAAGCTCTTAATTATACTTTAAATTATAGCAATAAGGGGACAGATACTTTTAAAAACGTCAGTATTTTAGCGGCGGTAAATGGTGATTTAGTTAATTGGAGTTCTCTGCAGGATGATAAAGTTGGAGAACGCAATGGTTCAACAATAATTTGGACTTCAAAAGAAATTCCCGAATTAGCCGAGATAAAACCTGGCCAGGAGGGCAAAATAAGTTTTACTTTAAATCTTGATTCCTTTAAGGAATCTAATTTAGGCCAAAATTTATTAGTAAGTTCCTATGCTCAATATAGTGTCGGTGAAAAGACGATTAAAAAAGATGAAAACAAAAGTAATGTGATTAATAGCCGAGTTAACAGTGATTTAAATTTAACGGAAAAGATTTTATATTTTGATAATGATAATAATTCAGTCGGCTCCGGCCCATTACCGCCAAAAGTTGGTGAAAAAACCAGTTTACATGTTTTTTGGACTGTTAAAAATAATTTACATGAACTTAGTGACACAAAAGTAATTTTTAATTTACCTAGCTATATCTCTTGGGAGGCTAAGAACACTGCTAGTGTCGGCAAATTATATTTTGATGCTGCTAGCCATAAAGTTATCTGGGAGATAGGAACTCTGCCGGTTTCTACTTACCAGGCCAATGCCGATTTTGGAATTAGCTTAACGCCGACCGAAGAGCAACGCGATAAGATATTAATTATCTCTCAGGGTTCAACGGTTAGTGCGACTGATAGTGAGACTAAAGATCTTATCAATAAAAAAGTTGATTCTAAAACTACAAAACTTGAGGACGATGAGATGGTTGGTTTAAATCATTCGGGAAGGGTAGAATAATTATTATGTTCAAAGTAATTAAAAATAATAAAAAGCTAAGGCATGGTTTAGTTAAGACTCCGCACGGTGTTTTGGAGACGCCTTTTTTTATGCCCGATGCGACTAGAGCCTATGTGAAACAATTGACTAATAAAGAAACTTTAGAAACCGGCACTAAAGCGCTAGTTGTTAACACTTTTCATCTTTATCTTCAGCCTGGTTTAGCGGTTATAAAAAAGGCTGGCGGCGTTCATAAATTTATGAATTGGTCTGGGCCGTTGTTGTCTGATAGTGGCGGTTTTCAAGTTTTTTCTCTTATTCACCGTAATTCGGCAATGGGAAAAATTAATGATGATAAAGTTATTTTTAAATCTCCGCTTGATGGTTCTTTGCATGAACTTACTCCTGAAAAATCTATTCAGATTCAATTTGATTTGGGGGTTGATATGATGGTCTGCCTTGATGATTGTCCACCGAACGAATTTTCACGAGTTGATTTAGAAAGGGCGGTTGCAAGGACTATCGCTTGGGCAAAAAGATGCAAGATAGAATTTGAAAAACAGATAAAAAAACGTCGTTTAAATGGTTTAAAAAAGCCATTGCTTTTTGCGGTTGTCCAAGGCGGCGCTGAGCTTGATTTAAGAGAAAATTGTGCGCAAGAATTAGTTAAAATTGGTTTTGACGGATATGGTTTTGGGGCTCGGCCAGTTGATAAGGACGGAAATTTTTTAGAAAATATTTTGGAAAAAACCGCCGAATTCATCCCGGAAAATTCTTTGCGGTTTGCTTTAGGAATTGGAACTCCGGAAGATATTCTTCGTTGTTCAAAAATGGGCTGGGATATGTTTGATTGTGTAATCCCAACTAGAGAGGGTCGACATGGCCGCCTTTTTAGGTTTAATAAAAATAAAACTTATAAAACTCTGAATATTAATAATGCTAAATTTTTAGCTGACTTTACAGCGATCAATATTGGGAGTAGAATAACAGAGTTAAAAAGACATTCCTTGGCTTATCTGCATCATCTTTTTAAGATGAATGAATCTTTGGGCCAAAAACTAGCTACTTTAAATAATCTGGAGTTTTATCAAGACTTATTGGCTGGTATTAGAAGAAATAATAAAAATTAATGATATTAACTATGAACACTAGAATTATCGCGACCGTCGGTCCGAAATCAGAAAGTCAAAAAGATCTTATCGCCCTGCTAAAAGCCGGGGTTGATATTGTTAGAGTAAATTTTTCACATGCTAGTTTTGAACAATTTGTCAGAATTAAAAAAATTATTAGAGATTTTAATAAAAAATCAGATAGAAAAATATGTTTAATACAGGATTTACAGGGACCGCGTATTAGAGTTGGCAAGCTGCCTTCCGAGGGGCTTATTCTTAAGGACGGCGAAATGGCTAGCTTTTCTTATGGTGCGCGAGGAAAAATTTATGATGGCAAGGTTATCCCGATTGATAGTTCTTCCTTACATGCCGATATTAAAAAGGGAGATCCGCTTTTTTTATGTAACGGCGATATTGAAATAACTGTTACAGAAGTAAAGAATAAAGTAATTTCCGGACGTATTTTAAGGGGCGGCCTGCTTACTTCTAATAAAGGAATTAATATTCCTAATACAAATTTGAAAGCAGGCGGTTTAACTAAGAAAGACATTGCTGACGTAAATTTTGGGTTAAAAGTTGGTGTTGATTATATCGCTTTATCTTTCGTTCAAACCGCACACGATGTTGAGCGCTTGAGAAAAATAATTTTAGCCGCTAAAACTTCTAAAAAAGTTAAAATAATTTCTAAGATTGAAAGAGGGATCGCTTTGAAGAATATTGATGAAATTATTATTGCCAGTGATGCGATTATGGTCGCTCGCGGCGATTTAGGGATTGAAATCCCGATTGAAGATTTACCAATTGTTCAGAAGAATTTAGTTCGCCACGCTCACTGGCACGATAAACCAGCTATTATCGCCACTCAAGTTATGACTTCAATGATTAAAAATCCTCATCCGACCAGAGCGGAGATTAGCGATATTGCTAATGCTGTTTTTGATGGAGCGGATATGGTTATGCTTTCCGATGAAACAGCCGTTGGTGAAAACGCCGTTGAAGCGGTTACACTTCTTAAGAAAGTCATTGAAAGAACGGAAAAAAATATTTACAAAGGTAATGTTAACGATTAATTTTATGAGAATACAAGACATTAAAGCTTGGGAAATTTTAGATTCGCGTGGTAATCCAACGGTTGCCGCTGAAGTCGTTTTAGATAATGGCGTTCTCGGTCGCGCTATGGTTCCGAGCGGCGCCTCAACTGGTAGTTATGAAGCCGTTGAGCTTCGTGACGGAGATATGAGCCGTTATAATGGTTTAGGCGTGTCTAAAGCCGTATCTAATATTATCTCAAAGATTAAGCCGGTCTTATTAGGGCTTAATCCAGAAGAGCAGAATGAAATTGATAAAATTATGATTGACTTAGATGCTACTGAAAATAAGTCTAATCTAGGAGCTAACGCTATTTTAGCTGTTTCCTTGGCTGTTTCTAGGGCAGCTGCTACTGGTTTAAATATTCCTCTGTATCAATATTTAACTAAGTTTAATCCAGACTTTAATGGCCAATATATTTTACCGGTACCAATGATGAATGTTTTAAATGGCGGTAAACATGCTAATTGGGCAACCGATATTCAAGAATACATGATCCTGCCGGTTAGCGCTAAAAGTGAGGCTGAAGCTATTCGGATGTGTGTCTCTGTTTATCAAAATCTTAAAAAAGTTTTGAAAGCAAAAAAATACAGCATTTCTGTTGGTGACGAAGGCGGCTACGCTCCAGCAGTTAGCAGTAATCAAGAAACTTTTGATTTATTAAGCGAGGCGGTTTTTATCTCCGGATATAAACTAGGCGAAGATATTGTTTATGGGATTGATGCGGCGGCAACCGAATTTTTTAAAGATGGGGCCTATCATCTGAATAAAGAAAATAAAGTTTTAAGTGGCACTGAATTGAGTGATTTTTATTTTAATTTAAAAGCGCAATATCCTATTCTTTCCTGGGAAGATATTTTTGCAGAGGATGATTTTTCTGATTTCGCTAATTTCACTGCCAAGTTAGAGGGACACGGTCAAGTAGTAGGCGATGACTTATATGTTACCAATATCAAAAGACTAGAAAAAGGAATTGCTGAAAAAGCCAGTAACTCTATTTTGATTAAATTAAACCAAATCGGTACTTTAAGTGAAACCATAACCACGATCCTGGAGGCCAGGCGTAATGGCCTAACGGCAGTGGTATCGCATCGTAGCGGCGAGACAGAAGATAGTTTTATTGCTGACTTCGTTGTTGCCATGGGAACAGGTCAAATAAAAACTGGCGCCCCGGCTCGCTCGGAAAGAACGGCTAAGTATAATCGCTTGATTGAGATTGAAAGAGAAGTGGGGTTAAAGGGGTCTTATGATAAATTTCCATTTTAATATTTTTAGTAAGCTACTCTTTAAATAAAAATATGATGCAACTAATTTTTTTTGCTGTTTCGGTACTAGTTCTGCTTTTGGGACATTTTTTTCTTTGGCAATTTTTTGTTATTTTTCTTAATGTCAGCTCCTTGACTGGTCGTACTTATGTAGCGCTATTAATACTATTTCTTTTCTTGAGTGTCATACTAGCATCATATCTTATTCACAAGAGCGATAATCTTTTTACTCGTTGGTATTATATAGTTAGCAGCTTCTGGATTGGTTTATTGGTTAACCTCTTTCTTTCAGCTTTCCTAGTTATTTTTTTGAAATTTGTTATTCCTCTATTGCATATCAACATATCAAATCTAGTCTATCAAATTTTATTTTTTGTTGTAGCAATCGCTGTTTCTGTCTACGGTATCTGTGCGGCCCGTTTTCCGCAAGTTACAGAATATACTGTTTTTATTAAAGACTTGCCGGTTTATTGGGAAGATAAAACGATTGTTCAAATTTCCGACGTTCATCTCGGTCCAGTGTATCGCCAGTATTTTTTTGATAGAATAATGGATCGGATCGCCCTTGTAAAACCAGAAGCGGTTTTTATCACTGGCGATTTATTTGACGGAATGGAGGCTGATTTTTCTTGGTTTGGCAAGCCTTTTAATAAAGTGAAACCAAATTCCGGAATTTTTTATTCTTTTGGCAATCATGATTTATACTTAGGTCTTAATCGCTCAACTGAAATATTAAAAAATAGTCCTGTTATAATTTTGGACAATAAAATGAAAGAAGTTGAGGGGCTGCAGATTATTGGAATTAATTACTCTTTTGAAAAAGATTTTGATTTAGAAAAAAATATTTTAGAACAGGTCGGCTATAATAAAGATAAACCAAGTTTGCTTTTATTCCACGCCCCTAAAAATATTGAGCTAGCTAAGAGCGCGGGTATTGATTTGCAATTATCCGGTCATACTCATGATGGCCAATTATTTCCTTTTAATTTTATGGCTAAGTGGATGCATCGCGGTTATGGCTATGGACTTTTTCAATTAGAAGATTTTTCACTGGTTGTCAGTCGGGGGGTTGGCACTTGGGGACCGCCAATGCGGACATCTGGTCCGAGCGAAATAGTTAAAATAACCTTGAAGAAAAAATAAACTGATTCATTTAAAAAATACATAATACTTATATGAAACTTGATAAATTATCAATAATCTTGCAAACTGAGCCGAAGTATCGCTTTGTTCAAGTCAATCAGGCTCTTTTTAAGGATTTTATTTCTTCCTGGGATGAGGTAAAGAATTTGCCAAAAGCTTTGCGAGAAAAGTTGGCGATTGAATGCCCGCTAGAAATTAAAGCCGAAGTTTTTAAAGTCGCCGAGGGTCTAAGAAGTGAAAAAGTTTTAATTACTTTAGACGACGAAGAAGTTGTTGAAAGCGTTTTGATCCGTCAAAAGGATGGCCGTAATACAATTTGTGTTTCTTCTCAGGTTGGTTGCCCCTTGAATTGTGCTTTTTGTGCAACCGGTCGTTATGGGTTTAAACGTAATCTGAAATCCGAAGAAATAATTGAACAGGTTTTATTCTGGGCTCGCTATCTTAAAAGCGATGAGCAGGATAATAAAATAGACAATATTGTTTATATGGGAATGGGGGAGCCGTTCTTAAATTATCCGGAATTTATAAAATCAGTAAAGTTTTTGAATAACCCCGAAACATTTAACGTCGGCTCACGTCGCATCTCAGTTTCAACCGCTGGCGTGCTGCCGGGAATTAAAAGATTGGCTGGCGAAAAAATGCAGATTAATTTAGCGATTTCTCTTCATGCTTCTAATGACAATACACGTCGCGATATAATGCCTATTGCTAAGCAATATACTTTGAAAGAGACCTTAAAAACAGTTGATGATTACATTAGAAAAACTGGTCGCCGAGTTATGTTTGAATATTTAATGATTAAAGATGTAAACGATCGTAATGAGGACGCGCTTGAACTGGCTAAAATAATGAATAAACCCTTGTATATGGTTAATTTAATTCCTTATAATCCAACCGGGCAATTTAAAGCCTCCAATAGAGAAAGGATTGAGAAATTTAAAAAAGTATTAGAGGCAGAAGGTTTGCCCGTGACTATTCGTTTAAGTTTCGGGCAAAGTATTTTAGCGGCTTGCGGCCAATTAAGAGGCAAAAAGAAGATCGTCAAAAAAGCGGAGTCCCAAGTTTAAATTAATAACATAATTAAATATTT
>CAIVBF010000026.1 GCA_903904095.1 uncultured bacterium
AGGGTCGCTTAATAGTGATTCTCGGGTTTTGTTTAATAAAAAAGCCGTTAAAATTTCCGCCTCTTTCTTTTCTATTGATAGTTCCGAAATAATTTCCGATAAAGATATTTTATCTTTTTTTGTTTCCGGATTGTTTATTGTCTGGCTAGTCTTTGGCTTTGTTTTTAAATTAAACATTTTTATTAAATTATTTAGCTATTTTTTATTTCATTTTTAGCCGCCTTTCTTAATTCGTTAATGATTTCATCAAGATCGCCCTCCATTATTTTAGCGATATTGTGCCAGTTCATATTTATACGGTGGTCAGTTAAACGATCTTGCGGGAAATTATAGGTTCTAATTTTATCGGATCTATCACCGGCGCCTATTTGAGTTTGGCGAGCGGTTGAGTCAGCCAGTCTTTTTTCATCTTCTTGTCTGGCTAATAGTCTTGAACGTAGAACCTGTAGAGCCTTTTCTTTGTTTTGATGCTGTGATTTTTGATCTTGGCAAGAGACGGTTACGCCAGTCGGGATGTGAACAATTCTAATTGCAGAGTATGTCGTGTTAACACATTGTCCGCCTGGGCCGCTTGAACAGAAAGTATCAATTCTAATATCATTAGGCTTTATTTCAATATCAACCTCCTCGGCTTCCGGCAAAACAACAACAGTAACGGTTGAAGTATGGACACGGCCTTGCTTTTCGGTTTCTGGGACTCTTTGGACGCGGTGCGTGCCAGCTTCAAATTTTAGCAGACCATAAGCACCCTCTCCTTTAACACCAAATACAACTTCTTTAAAACCGCCTAGACCAATTACATTAGAATCAATCAATTCTAATTTCCAGCCTTTTCTTTCGCAATAGCGAGAATACATTCTAAATAATTCGCCGGCGAATAAAGCAGCTTCGTCGCCACCGGCGCCGGCTCGTATTTCAACAATAGTATTTTTTTTATCGTTAGGACTGGCGGGGTGCAACTCATCTTCAATTTCCTCATTTAATTTAGCCGCTCTATCGTTTAGAGAATTAAGCTCTTCGGAGGCCATTGCCTTAAGTTCGGGGTCATAATCCTTAGTTACTATTTCGTTATTCTGAATAATATCAAGATTAGTTTTTTCTAAATCCAAAATCAGGCTAATCACTTTTTTTAGATTAGCGTGTTGCTGGGAAATTTTAACCAATTCCTTTTGGTCTTTAATAATTTCCGGATCACTTAGCTTTTTTTCTAAGTCGTTAAATTTTTCTTTTATATCTTCAAACATATATTAAATACAATTTCTAATTGTTTATAACAAAAAAGCAATCCTAGTATTATTTTAGCACGATATGCTAAAAGAATTAAAGCGGATTGCTTTTTAAAAAGTATCTATTTTTTGTTTAATTTTACTTGAGCAATTTTCTTAATATCTTTTGTTTTTACAACAACTTCTTTTTTTGCTCTAACTTCAGCGCGAGCGGCGTGCTTAACTTTTTTGCCTTTCTTTTCCTTGACTGAATCATTATCCTTGGCGGTTACCTTAGCTTCAAATTTTTCAACACGACGAGCCGTATCAACTAATTTTTGCTTACCAGTATAGAAAGGATGACAAGCTGAGCAAAGCTCAACTTTAATTTCCGGTTCGGTTGAGCCGGTTAAGAAAGTATTGCCACAGACGCAAGATACCTTGCAATCTGAGTAATATTTAGGGTGGGTATTGTTTTTCATAAATCCAAAAAAATTTTATTTATTAAAAATAAAATTTCTACTATTGATTATCTTTTTTTATGGTAATATGATGTTATCATAACTATTAAATTTAATCAAGAGCTGGTATAATAGACTTGTAAATAAAGATTTGAATAAGTAACGGTTTATGACAAAAATAAGTAATATTGCTAAAAATACATCAT
>CAIVBF010000027.1 GCA_903904095.1 uncultured bacterium
CTGTAAAGCCGCTCACTCCGGAGATTCAAAAACAAATCAATGAATTATATGATTCATTAAGCAATGAGGGCCTAAGAATTCTAGCTATTGCTGAAAAAAATGTTGATGTAAAAAAAGATAGATATGAATACAGCGAAGAAACTAAATTAAATTTAAGAGGCTTCATGGCCTTTTACGATCCGCCTAAGGCCGACGTCAAGGAAACCCTAGTGTTTATGAAAGAGCATGGAGTTGATATAAAAATATTAACTGGAGATGGCCCTCTTATTACAAAAAAAATATGCAACGATCTTAACTTGCCGATTAAGGAAATTTTAAGCGGCGAAGATTTAGATTTTGACAAATTAAGTGATGAAGACATTTATAAAAAAGTTAAGAATGCCACAATTTGCGCTAGAATGTCACCAAGTCAGAAAGAAAAAATCATTTTAATTTTAAAAATGAACGGGCAAACGGTTGGTTATTTAGGCGATGGAATTAACGACGCCCCTTCTCTAAAAATTGCTGATGTCGGCATTTCTGTTGATAATGCTGTTGACGTTGCTAAAGAGACAGCTGATATTATTTTAATGAAGAAGGGGCTAAAAGAATTAATGGATGGCGTTTTAGAGGGGCGAAAAACTTTCGGCAATACGATGAAATATCTGCTAATGGGGTTGAGTTCAAATTTCGGCAATATGTTTTCAATGATTGGGGCTAGCTTGTTCTTACCTTTTTTCCCAATGACGGCGGGGCAAATATTATTAAATAATTTTATTTACGACAGTTCTCAACTATCAATTCCGTCAGATAATGTTGACTCGGAATACCTTAAGAAACCAAAACATTGGAACATGTCTTTTATTAAAAAATACATGATTATATTCGGCCCGATCAGCTCGGTTTTTGATTTTCTAACTTTTTACTTATTATACGGAATTTTTCATTTTGATGTTGCTACTTTTCAGGCCGGTTGGTTTATTGAATCTCTAGCTACACAAATTTTTGTAATTTATATTATTAGAACCCAAAAAATTCCTTTCTTACAGTCAAAGCCGAGTAAATATTTATTACTTAGCACTATCGGGGCGGTACTCTTGGGAATAGTCCTAACCTTTAGGGGTATCGGGGAATTCTTTGGTTTTAGCCCCTTACCGCTTATTGCCTTCATAAGCATTTTTGTCCTGGTGATTATTTATTTATTTGCCGTTGAAATAGTTAAACAAATATTCTATAAACGGATGGCTATTAAGAACTAACCCGATGTCTTTTGATCTATTATCAATAATTATCCCAATTTATAATGAAGATAAAATAGTGGCTAATTCTTTGCCACCTATTTTTGATTTAAATTTACCCAAAGAGGTTATTATCGTAAACGACGGCTCAACCGATCAAACTCTGGAGGTACTAAATTCCCTGAGCAAAAACTATGATTATACTTTAATAAACCAAGTTACTAATCAGGGTAAGGGAGCAGCAATAAAGCGCGGCCTACAGAACATTAGGGGCGATTATTTCATTATTTGCGACGCCGATCTAGAATATAGCCCCAATGATATTATCCGAATGTGGGAAATAGCTAAAGATTAC